>CAYNQA010000005.1:0-28797 GCA_964399225.1 uncultured Anaerolineaceae bacterium | reverse complement strand
CCAGCCGTAAGGACGCACGATCATACATCCGCGCACGGGGGCGTAGTCGGCGAGTTCTGCCTTCAAGACCAGTTGGTTGTACCATTCCGCGAAATTCTCAGCGCGGGTGGGGAGTTTTTCTTCAGCCATTTTTGTCTCCAGAGAGTAGTGAGTTGAGAATAGATGATTAGTTTTGTGGTGGAAAGGATGGTGGGTAGAGAGTGATTTCTACCTTTTGCTCTCCAATAACTTTACAGCAGTTTCCACGTCCGGCGCGAATTGTAGCAGGTTGCGCTGATTTTCGGATGTGTACGTACCCAGCTTTTCAAACACCTGACCGAAGACGGACTGCCAGCCGTCCCCGACCAGGATAAGCGGCCTCCGGTGCAAAGACTCCACGATCATCAAATTCCACATCAGGGAGATTTCGGTCAGCGTGCCGGGACCGCCCGGCAGGGCGATTGCGGCATCGCACTCCTCGATCAGAACCTGAAGCCGTTCATTCAGCGTCTTCTTGCGAATTTCTTCTTTCACCCAGCGATTCACGCCGACGTTGCGCCACTTCTCGATATCCTCGCAGGTGACACCGATCACATGCCCGCCTGCTTCGGCCGCGCCGCGTGATACCGCTTCCATCGTGCCGATGTAGCCGCCGTTGAGAACGACATGCCCGCCTTCAGCGAGGATCTTGCCGAGGGTGCGCGCTTCTTCGTAAGCTGCGTCGCCTTCTTTTGGTTGGGAACCGCCAAATACACTTACTTTCATTCTTTCTCCGATACATCCCATACACGGGATTGGTTGATTTCTATTTTCTTCAGAACAGCCTGCTCGAGGTCGATGCCGGTGACGGATGCTAATTGCAGGAGGTAGAGCGTCACGTCTGCGAGTTCGCTGGCGAGCTCATCCTTGTCCTTGTAATCTTCGCTGAACTGGAAGTGCTCCAGGATCTCGGCGGCTTCAATGGAGAGCGACACGGCCAGGTTTCGCGGAGTTTGCGGACGCTTGCTGTCCGCGGCGTACCAGCCCTTTGACTCGACCAGATCGTTCATCTGTTTTGTAAGCTGTTTTATATCCACAGGCTCTCGCTACTCTCTGCATATCCAAATAAAAACGGCTCGCCAGGTCTGGGAGCCGTTGGAATACGACAGGTTGAACCTAGCCAGACTGGGTTGGTTGGTGGAAGCGCGGGCTAGGGGACGGGGTTTGGGTTGCAAACATGCGCCGATTGTAAACGAGAGTTGCCATGCGGGCAAGGCTGGCATTTCCAGTGCGGCGCAAGAGCGGGGGGCTGACTACAAAATAGTTTCGATGATGTACCAGGCGTAAGCCGCGATGGTTTTTTCCAATTGACGATCGAGTGTGTCGGTCAGCATGGCGGGCGGATTGGACAGGTCATACGTCTGGCCGGCGGGATATTCGTTCAGGCGCACCCACGGCAGGCCACCGGTCACAGCCGCGTTGACGATCTCGACCGCGTGAGTGTTTTCCGTCTGGACATGGTCCTTCTGCGATTGCACGCGTTGATACGGCACTTGCACATCGGCAATGAAGTTCAATGCTTCGCGTTCCGCCCACCAGGCATGATCGGAGCACGGTTGCCATTGGATGTGCGAAGCTGCCTGTGTTCCGCAGCCTGTGGTTGTGTACATGCGACTGACTGGTCCCTCCCAATCAATGTAAAAATCGATTGGAAGATTCGGATGACGCGCAAGCGCCCCCGTCGCCATTGTTACGCCGTAGGAGAATGAGACGAGGCCGTAGCGGCTCGCATCCAACCCCGGGAGAGCGGTTGCCGCCTCAACAACAGCGGCCAACCCGTCCTGGCCGATTGTGCCGTTGTAATTTTCCACGCCCTCGGAGCGGCCTCGTCCCTCCGGGTCAAATATGATGACGAGGAAGCCCTCTTCGGCAAGGCGTGTGGCTTTTTGCGGTTCGCTGACGCCTGTCCCGCCGGGCACGAGGACTAGAGCCGGCAGGGGGTCACCGCTCCAGCCAGAAGGGTAGAACGCTGTCACGAAAAGTCTTGAACTGCTGGCAGGATTCATCACCCAATACGAGTTGGGATGTTCGTCGGCAACGAGGGCCGGCGATATTGAATCCGCTTGGGAGGAGTCTGATGCGATCGGGGTTTGCGTATAGACAGGCTGGAGCAAGGGAGTCGATAAGGCATCTGGAGCTATGTCAGTGGGCACGGAGTTGGGCACTTGCGCCGAGCATGCAGAGGTGATGCAAGCAAGCAGGAAGAGGATGAAAACAGTTCTCACGGAGGATTCCTTTCATTGGTTGTTCGGGTACAATATACGCGCCGCTTGTTAAGAAATTATTCACGCGCCGAAAAAGGACTGTAACATGCCGCCGTTGCTTCAGTTCGTGATCCGCCGATTTTTGGTTGTACCGATCTCGTTATTCGTCATTACGCTGGTTCTGTATGGGGGGGTGATGCTTACGCCGCCGGAAGCGCGCGCTGATTTGTACATGCCCTCCAATATGAATCAAAATTTGACAGAAGAGCAGATCGCCAATATCCGCGAGCAGATCATTGAGCGATACCATCTGCGGGATCCATTTTTAGTGCAATACTATTACTGGGTCCGGACGTTGTTCGATGGCACGTGGGGATACAGCCCGAGTATGAACGCCGCTGTGTTGCCATCCCTGTTGCGGCGCACACCGATCACGCTTGAGCTAGCCTTATATTCGATGCTTTTGCTCGTGCCGCTCGGATTGGTGAGCGGCGTAGTGGCAGGCTGGAACCGCAATGGACGCTTTGACCGGTTCTTCCGCAGCTCGGCTTTTATAGCCACATCCACGCCTACGTTCATCCTGGCGTTGATCCTGCTTTCCGTTTTCTACATTAACCTTGGCTGGTTTGCCCCCGAGCGAATCAGTCTTAATTACAGCCTCGAACTGTCAAAGGACGGTTTCAACGCCTATACCGGCATGTTGACGATCGACAGCATCCTCAACGGCCGCTGGGATATTTTTGGCGATGCATGGAAACACCTTGCCATGCCGGTCTTTACCTTGAGTCTCTACCACTGGGCAACGCTGGGTCGAGTGGCTCGCGCCACCGTGTTGAATGAACGCCGTAAGGAGTATGTCATTTCGGCGCGGGCGCGTGGCGTGAATGAACGTGCGGTGCTTTGGCGCCACGTGTATCGCAATGTCATTGCCCCATCGTTGACCAGCATGGCACTCTCGGCCGCATCCATTGTGACCGGCGTCTTCGTGGCTGAGATCATCTTCGACTTCAATGGCATTTCCTCCATCATCGTCAATGCCATGAGCGGCATCCCCGATGCATCGGCCGCGCTTGGTTTTGCAATTTACAGTGTCTTTATGGTGTTGTTCCTGATGTTCCTGCTCGATGTGTTGCAGGCATTCTTTGACCCGCGCGTGCGCGAGGGAGTGTTGCGCTCATGAGACGTATCCGTCGTTTTTTCTCACACTGGCAAAACTGGTTTGCTTTGCTCGTCATTCTAGGATTCGTATTCGTGGCCGTGGCTGCACCAATGATTTCTCCGGAAGACCCCAAAACTCCTGGGCCTTTCAAGCGTGTCGGACGCGTGACCGAGACCAACCCCATGCCTCCGGATGAAAAAGCCGTCCTCGGCATGCTCCCGCGCGGCCAGGATGTGTTCCACCCGCTCGTCTGGGGTGCGCGTGGCGCACTTCAATTCGGCTTGCTTGTCACCAGCTTGACCGCCCTGTTTGGGATTCTGTATGGCGCATTGGCTGGACTTCTCGGGGGACGTTTGGGTGGATTGATGATGAGCGTCTCTGATTCTTTCCTGGCCATCCCGGTCATCGCTGGAGTCGTGTTTCTTCAACAGCTTTGGGCTACAACAATTACCGCCATGGGGGGCATGTATTACACGAACCAATTTGGCCCGGTCATCGAGATCGTTGGGCCAATGACGCCGATCATCTGGCTGTTTGAACGTGTCAACCCATTGATGCTCAGCCTGATCGTGCTCTCCTGGATGCCTTATGCGCGCATGGTTCATTCCACGGTCATCCTGTTAGCGCGCACTGAATTCATTCAGGCCGCGCGCGCTTTGGGCGGCAGTCCATGGTGGGTGATTCGCAAGCACCTGATCCCCAACTCGCTGGCTCCCGCCATGGTCCTTGCTGCGCGAGACGTTGGTGGTGTTGTCCTCCTGCAAGCCACGTTCACCTTCATTGGCATCGGCGGTGATTCGATTTGGGGTGCCATGCTCGCGCAGGGTCGCGGCTGGGTGATCGGCCCGGGCGGCAGCCTGTTGACCTATTGGTGGGTCTTCCTGCCTCCCACGATCGCTGTCATGCTCTTTGGCGTTGTGTGGAACATGCTCGGCGACGGCTTGAGTGACGCCGTGGACCCACAAACCGCGTGATATGAATCTCGCCTCACGCCTGACCCAACTCCTCTCGCAAAAACAAATTCACCTGATCCAATTGATTGCGGATGAGGCCTCCCGCCTCGGCTTGACGTTGTACGCCGTCGGCGGTCTGCCTCGTGACCTGCTCCTGCGCCGCTTCACCCGTGACCTGGACCTGGTCGTTGAGGGGGAAGCGATTCCTCTTGCTCGGGCGCTTTCCCGCCTTCACGGGGGACGTGTCAACGTGCATCCGGCGTTTCACACCGCCACGTGGACTCTTCCTCCTGCTCTCGACTTTGGTCATTCCACGTTGGACCTCATCTCCGCCCGGTCTGAAACCTATCAGCATCCAGCTGCGTTGCCGACCGTTTCTCTCGGCACGCTGGCCGACGACTTGCAACGGCGCGACTTCGCCATCAATGCGATGGCGATCTGCCTGAATGGGGACCGCTTCGGCGAGCTGGTTGACCCGCTTGGTGGTCAAGCCGACCTCGAAGCGAAGGTGGTGCGAGCCCTTCATCCACGATCTTTCGATGATGACCCCACGCGCATCTTCCGTGCGGTACGCTATGCAGGTCGTCTCGGGTTTGCCATCGCCCCTGAAACAAAAGCGCTCATCCCTGCTGCCGTTCAGCATGTGGATGCGCTTTCCCCGGAACGCTTGCGTCATGAACTCGATCTGATCTTCGAAGAAGAAGACTCTGTTCCCATGCTGAATATGCTCTGGGATTTGAATGTGTTGCAGTCGGTCTTGCCGCCCCTGCCGTCCGATCCGTTCTGTCGCGCCCGTTTTGAAAAATCCCGCTCGCACTTTTTTATCCAGCCGCGCGCCCTATCACCCGAAATTTCACAGCGCCGCGACTGGCGCTGGATGACGTGGTTTCTGGCTTGCTCCTCCGAAGAAATCTCAGCTTTTGACCAACGCCTCGCCTTCCCTGCCGATTTACGCAAGAAATGTCTGGCCGCCGCCGTCCTTCACAAAGAACTTGATCTCCTGCAGGGCAGCCGTCCCAGTGGCGCAGTGATCCGTTTTGATGCGGCTGGGGAAGATGCTGTCATGGTCAATTACATCTGTGCCTCTCTCGGGGATTCCCGCGGTTTGCTGGAAAAATATCTCACCAACTGGAAGTTGATGAAGCCAAAGACTACCAGTCAAACCTTACTCTCACGCGGCATCCCGCCGGGTCCTCGTTTTGGAGAGATCCTTCAACTTCTCCGCGCAGCCTGGCTGGATGGCGAAGTGAAGAGCGAGGATGAAGAAGAGCGTTTGCTCATGGAATTGATAAAGAAATAGGCCGGGATGTAAATCCCGGCCTATTTCTTTCAGCTTTGTTCTAAATGCGCTCGATTTACTCGGGCTTTACGAACAGGAAATAAGCGTATCCGAGCGCCACGGTCAAATAGACCACCACGTTGCTCCATCCCAGCACACCCCAATTTCCAGCCAATTGCCCTAAGAGAGCGATCGCGGCGCCGAGGCCGGTGTAGATGAGCAGTCCGCGTGCGATCATACGGCGTGTCGCGGTGTCGCCAAGCTGGCTGGCTCCCCACGCCATCAATCCGACGAACAAAATGGCTGCTCCCAGGATCCTGGTGATATCCAGACCAACCGGTCCGGGAGTCTGAGGTGACAGCAGGGAAAGCGTGAACCCGGGCAGGAGCACCAGCAAGACCGCATACGAAAATGCCAGGATGGCGTGAAAACGAAAAACGGTATTGAGCTTCATCTTTGTGTTCTCCAAACGATAAGATTATTTGGTAAAGCACCGATCAAACGGTGCGATACGGCAGAAACAAAAGCTTACTTTTTCATCATCACTTCGTGGGCTGCGCCCCAGTAAGATGCAGGGATGGGCAGTCCTTTTTTCATGGCTCGCTCGATCGCAATTTCGTGTTTCATTTCGGCGGGGAAAAATTTTACAGGCTTGCCCAGCTCTTCCCCTGCGAGTAATTCGTCGCGTGTGATCTCGCCCCCGCCAATACCGATGAAGATATCCGTACATGCCACCATGGCTTGTGAGGTGGGAGTCAGAGATTCAGAGCCTGCCGCTTTTCCTCCCCATGCGCTGTCCGACACGAAACAGATATGGTCTGCATGCGGGCTGATCGCTTCAGCATATTGCACGGCCAGATTCGAAACGATACCGGTGGTGGTGAACCCAAGTGATTTGGCCAGAGGATACACCGCGCCGATGCCGCCTTCCGTGGCGCCGATATTCACCAGGTGCGTTTCTGGCGAATATTCCTTCAGGTTATTACGTGCGATCTCGAGCATGGCGTTCGAGTCCTGGTATGCGGTTGAAAATCCAAACAGGCTGATCACCTGCTTGCGCAGTGATTTAAAAAATACAAATACATCCTCCGGTTTCATCTCCCACCCTACCACTCGCTTCATTGCGTCTATATCGCGCAAGATCGGGTTGGGCTTCAACCCTTCGACGAACGATTTGTTCATGACGACTCCGCGTACAAAAAAGGATTAGTTATTAATTATAAACGCGACCAAAAGATCCTGCATTGCAGGAACAAGATGAAATTCTACTACATGCAAACGCGCTGCTTCCATGCCCGCGCCTCCTCGAGCATGGCAACGATAAACCCGGTCTTTGCCTCGGCATAATCATTGCTTGTGTTCCACTCGCGCGCTGCCAGTTCGCGTTTGTGGGCTTCGTAGGCACGGCGGGCATCGCCATCTGCGCGCAGATAATCGCGGAAGAGCAGATGGTTAATCCACCAGTCGCTATTGATTACTACCATGTGGATATGATGGGTGCGGGCACCCTCTGCGTTCGATCTGCGAAAGTAACGCCGCATGGGGGTTTCCGCCTCGAATGCCTTGACGTACTCATACCCCAGCGCGACGATCGGTTGGATACAGTATTTGTCTGCATCCTCCAGTGTGCGCACAGCGATCATGATGTCAATGATCGGCTTGGCGCCCAACCCGGGAACCGAGGTTGAGCCGATATGTTGGATGCTCAAAGCGTGATCGCCGAGCGCGGAGTCCAGGCGCTTTTTTTCCTCTTCGAACAAGCGCGGCCAGTTGGGGTCGTAGTTGGCGATGAATACTTTCATACACCCAACTTTTCCATTAATTCGATGCGATTTCCAAAGGGATCGGAAATATGGGCGCGATCATACCCATCCAACGGCACATCGCGAACGATCGTCACTCCATTCGCTTCCAAGCTGGAGAGCAATTCGGCCAGCCCGTGGACGAGGAGAGCCGGGTGGGCCTTCTTTGCCGCTCGGAAATCCGCTTCCACGCCGAGGTGTAGGCGCACTGCCCCCGCTTCGAACCATGCGCCGCCGCGGCCGGCCAGTTGAGGCGGCTTGGGCACCTCAGTGAATCCCAACAAACCGCTGTAGAATTTACGCGCGGCTTCTTCTTCACCGACCGGCATGGCAAGTTGTATGTGGTCTATGGCCAGGATGGACATGATGACTCCTTGTTAGATCGTTGCTGCTCCGTTGCGGACTTCACGGCGGGAGAGAAAAGCCAGACTCAATGCGCTGAGCAAGCCAAGGGCAAGGCCGCCGATCCAGATGGCCTGCGGGAAAAATGCATCATTTAGGTACCCACCCAACAATGGCGCAACCGTGCGTGCAACACCCCATGCCAGCCAATGCACCGACATGTAACGTCCGCGCAGATCTTCGGGGGCCCGGTCGGCCACGTATTTGCTGGCAACAGGAATGAGGGTTAGTTCGCCGAAGGTCAAGATGACCATGCTCGTCCAAAATCCCCAGAAATTGCTCATCAACGCCACTGACCCGGCTCCCACGGCATAGATCAACATGCCAACGGCAGAGACGGGCAGGGCATTGTATTTGCGAGCTGCGCGGGTAACTAGATATTGCACAAATACGCACATCAAAGCATTTGTTGTGGGAATCCAGCCATATTGCGATTCTGCCACGCCGAAATTGGTCTTGGCATAAACCGGCATCAGGATCCATACCATCAACGGTGCGATCAGCCCAATGGCAACAGAAAATACGAATGCCATGAAGCCGCCGTCACGAATCACGTGCACGAATCCTCGCGGGGAACTATTATGTTCTTGTGGCTTGTCTGCTGTGGGTAAGTGCTTCACCAGTGTTTCGCGTGCAAGGAAGAACAGGAGTATGGCATAGGAAAGGAAACCGGCTGCTGCGCCGTAGAAAGCCAGGTCGTACGATCGGCCGGCGAGGAAGCCGCCAACCGCGGGTCCAAGAGCGAACGCGGAGTTGTTGGCAATGCGGTTGATGGCGTAAGCGTCCGTCCGCTTTTCGGAAGGGATCATGTCTGCGAGCATCGCATCAGCCCCGACTTGATAAAGCGGATTCGACAATCCGATCAGGATCATCAACCAAACGAAGTGCGGATATGTCTCAGCGCGGAGCATGAGCAGGTAGCCAAGGCCGGTCATGACGAGGCTGGCGTTCATTACCAGCTTGCGGCCAATGTGGTCTGCGAGCCAGCCGGCGATCACGGATGATGCCAGCCCCATACCGGCGTTGATCGAGATGAGCGCAGCCACCTGTGAAAGCGGAAGGTTGAGTTTGCCACTGACGTAAATCAGCAGGAATGGCCAGATCATGCTTCCACCGGCGGTGGCAAGCACTACCCCGAGGATCATCAGCCAATACTGACTCGGATATTCTTTGTATAGTGTCTTGATTTGATACAGCATGCCTTGATTGTACCGAAAAAACAGGCCGACCCTGTGCTGGACGGCCTGTTTGGGTTGGAGCCTATGCGGCTTCTATTTTTATGGGCACCGTGAAGTGGAACGTGGTGCCTTTGCGATATTCACTTTCGAACCAGGTCTTTCCACCTTGCAATTCGATCAAATTCCTTGTGATGCTTAGCCCAAGGCCGGTGCCCGGTGCTTCGCGGATCTTTTCATCACCCGAGCGGAAGAACTTGCTGAAGAGTTTCTCTTGATCTTCGGGTGTCATACCAAAGCCATTGTCTTCCACGCTGATGTGGAGCATATCTGAGGCGCTTGCACGTCTGGCCATGATTCGGATGTTACCCTGCTCGGGAGTGTACTTGTTTGCATTGCTGACCAGATTGGTCAGCACCTGGGCAAGGCGGGTGCGGTCGCACCATGCTTCGGGCAGACCGGCCTCGCACTCCACGCTGACGCTCTGACGCTTGGTGTCAACCTGCGTCTTGGTGAGCTTGAGCACTTCCTCGATCACCTCGGGGACATTCACGGATCTGAGGTCGAGACGCAGGTTTCCGCTTTCAATGCGGGATATATCAGCCAGGTCGGAGACCAGTGTGGCCATACGGCTGACGTTGTTGTGAATGGTTTGCAGGAATTGGGTCTGGTTCTCATTGAGGGTACCAGTGGCGCCCTTGAGCATCAATTCGCTATAGCCTTTGATGGATGTCATTGGCAATTTGAGCTCGTGCGAAACCAGCGATACAAACTCCGACTTGGACCGGTTTGCGGCAACTGCATCATCGCGAGCCTCGGCCAGCTCCTGAGTTCGCTGGCGAACACGTTCCTCCAGGCTGGTATAAGACTCCTCAAGGTTCGATGTCATCAGGTTGAAGTTTTCGCTCAACAAGGTGATCTCGTCGCGGAAAATAAGATAATCGGTATTGACGCGTTGATGCAGGTCGCCGCGGCTGATGTTTGTGGTCGCTTGAGTGAGTTGACCAAGGGGGCGCGTGAACGTGATGAACGCTGCGATCCAGAACCAAAGCGCAGCCAGACCAAAGATGCCGGTTAAGGTTATCAATACCAGCTGGATACTTTTATTCACGCCAAACAACTGCTCGATCGGCTGGGCTACCAGGACTGTACCTTGCGACTCGCCCATCACCTCGAGCGGATGAGCGAGAAGGCGGTATTGAGTCCCTCCGGTGTAGCTCACATTCGTGGAGGGAAGGTCGGCAGATGCAAGCCAGCCTTCCTTGATCAAGACTTCGTAGCCGCTGGCGGGGTCCAACGTGGAGACGATTACGTCATTGTCTCTCACAAGCGCAATATCGGTGTCAATGATCTGGCTGATGTTCTGGATGTATGCTTCATCCATGTAGTAGGCGGCCAGTACCACGCCGATCATCTGCTCGGTTGCATCGAAGATCGGAGAAACACCGATGATCTGTGAGTTTTGCGGGGCAATAGCCACTGCGCTATCCGGCTGCTGCGAAGATAACACCCCCAGGATCAATTCCTCGCGAATACGCACCGAGTCTTCGTTGACCTGAAGACGGCGCGCCACTGTCGGTCCGCCGTAATAATATGCCTGATCGCCCGGTTTGAAATCCAGGCTGTAGAGTGATAGCTCCTGCAAGCCCAGGTTCTCGCGGTATGTCGTGAGCGACCCTTTGTAAACCTCGAGTCCCAGCATGTAACCAACCACTTCCGGTTGACTGGAAAGCAGGGATGCATTGCTTTCGGCGATCCCTTCCGAGTTGGCGATCAACGCCCCGACCGAGTCTGCGATTGCACCAAGGCGAAGGTCCGCTTCCTGTTCGATGCGGTTGTTGATGATCCTTGTGGTCAATGGGGAGAGGACCAGTACCAGCAGGAGGATCGTGGCCGCAAGCGGGAACACCAGCTTGGCCTGGATATTCATAAAGCGTTCTCGGAAAAGTCGGCGCATGGCCTCAATCATACACTATCCGCTTTTCTTACGAAGGAGGAAAGCGATAACACTGATCAACCCGATCACAAGCAGACCGACCACAACCAGAGCGATCGGTTGCTGCATGAACGTGACAAGAGGGGATGTTGTTTCTTGCGGTTGGATTTCTTTTTCAACCATGACAACGAAATCGGGATTGAGCGAAGCGGCAGGCACCTGATTTGAGACTGGCTCCAGTCCGTTCTTGAGGTAATAGGCAACCGCATCCGCGTCTTCGGCAGTTAAATTTGCATAGGCATACCACGGCATCAAGATCAACCGCCGCCCATCTTTGCCAACGCCCGAAACGAGCGCGCGGCGGATCTCAGCCTCACTCCACGAACCGAGGCCGGTCGCTTCATCAGGGGTGATGTTACCTCCGTACACGATTCCCCATGGTCCCTCGTACGGCTGACCGCCTGCAAGATATTTATCCATTTGGGGAGTGCCTGTAGAAGGATCGATGGGGGTATGGCAATCACTACACCCGATCACGCTATTGACCAGGTAGGCACCCCGTGCGGCTTTGTCTGAATTATCCGGGGCGACCCGGCCGCTGGTCATTGGGATTTCCTGCAATCCCTCGCGTGAGATCGTTGAAGTCGGGACCATGTTTTCCACTGCATCCACAGAGCGTAGATAGGCTACCACCGCTAAAACATCTGAATCAGCCATTGTGTTGTAAACATGATACGGCATGACAGGGAAAAGAATTTCCCCTGAGACGGTCTTGCCGGATCTCATTGCGGTGATGATCTGGTCGTCCGTCCATAACCCGATGCCAGTGGATTCGTGCGGCGTAATGTTCTTTGTGAAAACAACGCCAGCTGGCCCAAGGTTGAACGGTCGCCCGCCTGCCAGTAAGCGTGTCGTGTCGGTGGCCTGGAGGTCGTTAAATGCCAGCGTGCGGATCTGCTCGAGATCCAGCGAGGCCAGGTCGTTATATTCTGCCTTGTAAGGGGTATGACAGCTGGTACAACCAGCGATTGTGGCAATGTATTTTCCGTGTTCGATCTGACTTTGATCGTTTCGTTCCCTTGCGCTTGCGGGAGCGGCGGTTGCCAAAACCAATAATGTAATCAGGACGGGCAAAGATAGCAGGCTCAGCTTTTTCATGGTTGTCTCCTTGCGCGAAAAAAATAAGACTAAGATTGTCGTCATTATAAGGGAAACAGATTGTTTTGGCGGCTTGCAAATCTGTGGCAGAAAAAAAACGAGCGGGACCGATTTTGGTCCCGCTCGTAAAATGCTAACTAGCGACGGTCGCGCCCGCCTCCGCGGCGGTCACGATCGCCTCCGCGATGGCCGCCTCCGCCGCCACCGGGGCGCGGACCGCGTCCACCGCCGCCGTTGTCCTTCTCGCGGGCTTCTTCGGCGGTCCAGCCTTCGAGCACGGCCTGGCGCGAAAGGCGGATCTTGCCCTGTCCATCGATGTTCGTCACCATGACGGTGATCTCATCGCCCATGCCGACCACATCCTCAACCTTGTTGACGCGCTCGCTATCGAGCTGCGAAATGTGGACGAGACCGTCCACACCGGGCAGGATTTCCACAAATGCACCGAAGGCTTCGATGCGTACAACCTTGCCGGTGTAGATGTTGCCGACTACGGCGTTCTCGCCCAGAGACTTGACGCGTTCTTCCGCTTCCTTCGCGCCAATGCCTTCGGTCGAAGCAATATACACGGTGCCGTCTTCCTGCACGTCGATCTTTGTGCCGGTCTCTTCCTGCAGGGCGCGGATATTCTTTCCGCCCGGTCCGATCAACGCGCCGATCTTTTCGACGGGGATCTTGACGGTGATAATGCGCGGCGCATGCGGCTTGAGTTCGGCACGCGGCTGTTCGAGTACTTCGAGCATCTTGTCCATGATGGACATGCGCGCGACTCGGGCTTGCTCGAGCGCTTCCTTCATCATCTGGGCGCTCAGGCCGCTGATCTTGATGTCCATCTGCAGGGCGGTGATGCCTTTGGCAGTGCCGGCAACTTTGAAGTCCATGTCGCCGAGATGATCTTCGGTGCCCTGAATGTCGGTCAGGATCTTATAGCGACCGGTGTCATCCGTGATCAAACCCATCGCCACACCGGCGACGGGTGCCTTGATCGGCACACCCGCGTCCATCAGGGCCAGGGTCGAGCCGCAGACGGAGCCCATCGAGGTCGAGCCATTGGAGGACAAAGCCTCCGACACGACGCGGATGGTGTACGGGAACGACTCTTCGGCTGGGATGACCGGTTCCAGCGCGCGTTCGGCCAGCGCTCCGTGACCGACTTCGCGGCGGCTCTGCCCGCGCAAGGGTTTCACTTCGCCCGTGCTGAACGGCGGGAAGTTGTAGTGGTGCATGTAGCGCTTGGTGTCGGTGGGACCGAGGTTATCCAGTTCCTGCGCCTCGCCCAGTGTGCCGAGGGTCGCGAGGGAGAGCACCTGCGTCTCGCCGCGGGTGAACAGGCCGGAGCCGTGCGCGCGCGGTGACAAACCAACCTCGCACCAGATCGGGCGGATGTCAGTCGGGGTGCGGCCGTCGGGGCGCTTGCCCATGCTGAGGATGCGCTCGCGCACGATGCTGTGTTCAGCTTCGCTGAAAGCGGACTTGACGTCTTTTTCAGAGGGGGAGTTGGCATCACCGGCCACGCACATCTCGGCGATGAGTGCCTTCTGCAGTTCATCCATGCCGCCATAGAATTCCGCTTTGCTCAATGGTTTATCGAGCAGGCTGTTCATTGGCGCATTCACGCGCTCGAAGACTTTTTTATTCAGTTCTTCCGCTGCAAGCGCAATGGTTGCTTCGCGCTTCGGCTTGCCGATCTCGGCGGCCATCTTGAGTTGAACTTCCACCAACGGCTGAATCGCCTGATGACCAAAGTCCAGAGCGGCGGCCATCACGTCTTCGGGCACTTCGTTCGCGCCGCATTCAACCATCAAGATGGCGTCCTTGGTGCCGGCAATGCGCAGGTCCAGGTCGGATGCATCCATCTCCTTGAAGGTCGGGTTGATGATGAACTCGCCATTGATGCGTCCCACGCGGACAGCGCCAACCGGGCCGCCCCACGGGATATCTGAGATCATGATCGCGCAGGATGCGGCGTTGATCGCCAGCACATCGAGCGGGTTCTCGCCATCGGAGGAGAGCGAGAACATCATCACCTGCACCTCGTTGCGCATCCCGTGCTGGAAGAGCGGGCGCAGGGGGCGGTCGGTGAGGCGCGCGGTGAGGATCGCCTCAGTGCCGGGGCGCCCCTCTCGGCGGAAGAAGGAACCGGGGATCTTTCCGCCGGCGTACAGTCTCTCTTCGTATTCGACCGAAAGAGGGAAAAAGTCAATGCCTTCGCGCACGCCGCCCATGGTGGCTGCCGCGAAGACAATGGTGTCGTTGATCGCGATGGTCACGGCACCACCGGCCTGTGCGGCCAGTTTACCTGTTTCAAAGGTAACAGTGCGCGACCCAACGGTCGTTGAGTAACGTTTTACTTCGGGTTTCATAGTGACTCCTGTAGCGCAAAATCAATTTTGCGGTACCAATTCCGCCTGTTTGTCAGGGACTGAAGAGCGTCGGTAACGTGGTTACCAGCACTATTCAATTCCTGACCGGCGGTGTAAATGGGTAGGGACGACCAATTGGTCGTCCCTACAAAACGACTTACTTGTGGCGGAGTTTGAGACGTTCGGTTACTTCGAGGTAACGAGCGTACTCCGTCTTGCGCAGGTAGGCCAGCAAGCGACGGCGCTGACCGACCAGCTTGAGCAGACCGCGGCGGCAGGATTGATCCTGCTTGTTCGCGCGCAGGTGCTCGGTCAACTGCGTGATGCGGTTGGTGAGGATCGCGATCTGCACTTCGGGCGAGCCGGTGTCAGTATCGTGGCGATGGAAATCCTGGATCGCCTGGGTCTTCACTTCTTTGTTGAGCGGCATGACATATGCTTCCTTTCTTTAGAGATTATGGCGGGACTTTCACCCGCACAGCGCAGGTCTCCATGCTCGCAGCTCACTCCCCGAAGGGGACTTTACCGCAGGGCAGGACCAGTCACGGGCGCAGATTATACCAGAAGAATTACTCCCCGCCAGCCGTGAGGATTTGCACGAGCGCATCAAACTGCGGATAGTCACGGCGCACGAAGAGATGGTACTGGTCACCGCCGAAATCCCAAAATGTGATGTGCACGTAAGTTTCGGCAAAACCCGGCATGGTGACGATCTGATAAGTGGAGCCTTTTCCATTGTGGGCGATGGCAGGTGTCTCCAGCACCTTGGTGTAGCGAGTGAGGTTCAGCGAGACTTCCTTGCCCTTTACTAGAAGGGTGGGGTTCTCATACCCCTGCGGACCGCATGCGAGAATGTGATCGCTGCCGGTGTAATAGAAATCTTGCAGGATGAGCAGGTCTGGATTGCGGGAGAGGGCGTACTCATGACTCAAGCCCTCATGCGCAATGACCTCGTCGGAGAGGCCGATGATGTCCATGGTTGGCAGGCCGGAGAAGTAGGGGAGGGCACCCACATCTCCCGTGGCCAGAAGCGGAGCCGGGTCCAACTGGTTGGCGGCCTGGAGTTGAAGTCCGCGCTGCTGGCGGGTCGCGTCGCTGACTCCCAGGTAGTTTTGCAGGAAGGCGTAATTCCTAACCACCTTGATGTTGAACAGCACGTTGACGAGAATCAAGGCGACTGAGAATAATACGTACCCTTCTGTGATGGACGCCGTATCCGTCGTTTCAGCGTGTGCTGTCTTGGCGGCCACATGTACGCGTAATGCGGCCAGCACGAACAGCGGCAACGTGGGGATCAAGAAGCGGTGGATGTTTCCGAGGATCGGGTCGATACCGATGTAGGCCAGACTGAACGTCATTGCCGGCAGGATCAGGATCATGAAGGTCTTGTCCTTCAGCATGCGCACCAGCCGAATGCGGCCAGCCGAGTAGATCATGAACGCCAGAAGCGGCGAAATAAAGCTCAGGTACTCGATGACATAGCTCTGCCCGGCCAACTCCTGGGTGGATTCCTTGATGTAAAACGTATTCGGAAATGGGTAGCCAAAATAAGCCCATTTGGCCGCCGTGTAGAGACCGATCAATAAAACGCCCGCTGCGACCCCGGCCAATACGTTTTTACGAATGATCGGTGAAAGCAGGATCAACACCAGCCAGACCGGCACGATGATCGCAGCGCCGTCTGGACGGACCATGAAAACGAATAAAGCCAAACCGCCCAGGATCAAGTGATCCTTCAAGCTTCGGCTTCGCAAGGCTTGAAAAATGAAAAGCAGGATCGCCAACGAGAACAGGGATGTTTCGAGACCGTGAAAAGCCTGAAAGCCGATGGCCGCATTTCCGGCCAATGTAAGGAACACCAGGATCATCGCCGCCGCAGATGGACGCACACCGGGTTTGTTGGGGTGGAAATCGATCTTCGCAGCCAGACTGGGGATGAGAAGGGCGGTAGCCGCGAACCATGCCAGCACGCCTGCCCAGCGCATCGCGTCATGCAACGGAAGCCCGATCAGTTTGATGAGTGCACCGATCGCGACCCACGCAAAACTTGTGAACCCCTCCACGGGGTTTTCTCCGATGTTCCATACCGGGCCGTGGCCGGCTGCCCAGTTTTCGGAATAGCGGAAGGCGATGTAAGAATCGTCATACATCATGCCGTGAAAGAAAATGATCCACAGGATCAGAAATACCGCAGTTGCAATGACAAATGGGACCGCATTGAATTTCGTGACAGTAGCCTTCATTCCATCATCCTTTTTCGATAGTGACACGTTCATTTTACTGCCGCCTGCCGGCCGTGGACTTCCACATGCTCGCGCGCGTAATGGATAAGCCGTTCCAGCGTGACCTGCCCGGCCAGTTCTGAGACGAAATCCGCCGGATACTGGACCGACTTCGCCAGGTCTTTTTCGCCGGCTCGCTTCAAAACGGACCGCAGGGCGGCGTGGCCCTTTTCGTAGCGTTCAGCCAGCCCGGAGCGGGTCAACCGTTGCTTGTCCCGCCGTCCAAACCAGGCGTTGACGCGGTTGAACGTCTGCGACGGGAAAATATTCATGGCAAGTTGAAAGAGTCCCCGCGCATGGATGATCAACCATGCTTCGAGCGCGAGCGCTTTGGGACCGAGTGTGATGTGGTAGAGCACGTCGCCGACCGTCCACGCTTCGTTTCCGCTGGGTTTGCCATAATCGCTTTCCGGTATGGCGTTGAGCAGCGCTAGAAATTCCTTGCGCGCCTCTTCGAGTTGGGTCAGCAGATCTGCATTGTTTGCCACAGTGTCCTCTTTGACAAGATTATAATCGCTGCAAATTGGAATCCCGAAGCCTGCTTCGGGGAAACGCCCTGAAGCCCGCTTCAGGAACCCGCATGATGTTGGAGTACCCATGTCCCTTCTCAATCCTGCCTTGTGGCTTCTTGCCTACCTGCTCGGTTCCCTGCCCTTTGGCTTGTGGATCACCCGCCTGCTCAAAGGCGTGGATATCCGCGACGGCGGATCCGGTCACGTCACTACTACCAACACCATCCGGCAGGCGGGTTGGGCGGCGGGACTTGGCGTTTTCATCCTCGATTTCAGCAAGGGATTTTTGCCGGTCTTTCTTGCACAACGCGCCGGACTGCCCGATTGGTCCATCGGCCTGACCGGAGCTTTTGCCGTGATCGGACATTGCTGGCCGGTCTTTGCCCAATTCCGCGGCGGGATGGGGCTGGCGACCATGGGCGGAGGAGTGCTGGCTGTTTCGCCGCTGGGATTCCTGATTGCACTGGGTACCCTGGTCGTGTTGGTGCTGGTTGTTCGCCACTCTGCACGAGCGAGTGTGTTTGCAGGCGTTGTTGCTCCCGTCCTGTTCTGGCTGATCGGCTTACGGGGCACGGAATTGTGGATCGTAGCCTTGAGCGGATTGGTGATCGCCGTCCGCTTCACGATTGACTGGAATCGCAAGTATCGTGAATTGTGGCTCGACCGCGAAAAGCAGTAAAATCACCCCCATCTCTCTTCCAAAGGAATCACCATGCGCCCAGATTGGGACTCTTACTTCCTCAAGATCGCCCATGCCGTATCCGAACGCAGTACCTGTGACCGCGCCTTTGTCGGCTGTGTGCTCGTGCTCGAAAAACGCATCCTGACGACCGGCTTCAATGGTTCGCCGGCCGGTCAACCGCATTGCGATGAAGCCGGCCACCTGCTCGTAGAGGGACATTGTGTCCGCACCATCCACGCCGAGACCAACGCCATCATCCAGGCCGCGTTACACGGCGTTTCCACCAAAGGCTCTACCTGTTACGTCACGCACCTGCCGTGCATCAACTGCACCAAGGCGCTCATCAATGCCGGTATCACGCGCATCGTTTACGATGTGGCCTACCGCACGGACGAGAACGCCATGGCCTTCCTCAAAGCCGCCAACATCGAAGTGGTGCAGAAAGCTCTGCCAAAGAACGGAAGCTCATCCTGAAGCTCATCACCATCCTGTTCGCCCTGTTGATCATTACCATCATCATCCTTGCCGATAGCGGGAACTTGGGCTTTCTCAGCTTCGTTTACAGTTTCCCCTACGGCGACAAGGCGGGACATTTCCTGCTCTTCGGCATCCTGTCCCTGCTGCTCAACCTGACCTTGCTCCGCTCGCATCGCTCCGCCAGCCCCAAGCGGACCGTCATCGTTGCGAGCCTGCTCCTCGCCCTCGCCATCGGGATCGAGGAATGGGCACAGCAATTCTTCCCCCTGCGGACCTCCGATTGGGTGGATTTGTTTTTCGGTTATGCGGGTGTTGCGTTAGGCGCATGGATCGCGTATCGTAGCGGAAAACCGGCTGGATAATCGAATCGAGATGGGAGACTTGTGGTCGAACCTTGGCGGGGTCACAGACCCGCGCGAGCAGCGACCGAAGAGCTGCCGAGAATGAAGCCCCCCGTTTTCCGTCGTAGACGGAAAACGGGGGGCTTGTATTTCATGCTGAGGGAAATTCTACGGCACCAGCCGTAAATGCCCTTCGGCATCGGCGATGACCGAGTCTTGCTCCCACCACATCGGGTAATACTTCACCGTGGACCAGAGCGGAGCCATGTCTATGTAGTGGGGATGATAGGCGTGACCCGATTGGCCGGTGGTGTGAACCGTGAGCGAGTTGTTGAGGTTGCTCAAGTCCACGATCATGCGCATCGAGGGGAGCCAGTCCACTTCGAAGCCGGCGCCCACGTCCCAGCCGGTGGCGTTGACGAGGCTCTGTCCGCCGCCGGTTTCGAACGGTCCGCGATTGAAGAGATCCTCGATCAACGAGATGCCCGATTCGCCCAGCGTCCCGTTGCGGAAGGTGGCGGTGTGCAGTTCGCCCCAGCGCGGCCACTTCGACGTGTCTTTGCCGTATTCTTTTTCGAGCTGTTCCACCGTCTCGACCAATGACGCGATATAGATGTCGTCGCGCGTCTCCACCTTGTCGGTGGTGGTCTTGTCGTCCCAGAAGAAATCATCGGGAGCCTGGATCAGGTGGCGCATGGTTTCGAAATCTTTCGAGCCGCCCGAGACCTGGTAACGTTCAGGCAGGTCATCGTTGAGGGCGTTCTGGTCGAGGTTCCACCAGAACCACTGGAAGACAGCCGCGGCTTGTGAATCGGCGGTGCTCTTTGTATCCCAATTCCGCATCAAATCGAGGGCGTACGACTGATTTTCGGTAGCGGGTTTGTAATCGATCTGGTCCCAGATCGGCAGGAGCGATTGCGCATTCAGGTCGGTCGAGTCGCCTTGCATCGACTGGATGTAGGCGATGTCGATCTTGCCCGGCGCGGACTGGATCATATCCACGATGCGTTGGGCGCGGTAGCCGTAGTCCCAGTCCGCGGTGATGAGGTAGGGATAATCCCATGGGTTGACCTGGTTATTGGCGGTCACAATGTAGCCCTCAGCCGGGTTGAAGGTGTAGGGCAGTTCCTCGAACGGAATGTAACCGGTCCACTCGTATTCGCTCGTCCAGCCGGGGACGGGATAACGGCCGTCACCGTTGGCGCGCATGGGAATGTCGCCGGGCATCTGGTAGCCGATGTTGCCTTCTACGTCCGCATAAAGCAGGTTTTGGGCCGGCACATGGAAGTCACGAGCGGCTTCGCGGAAGTCTTCCCAGTTCTCGGCCTGATCGAATCCCCAAATGGCCTCGAACGGGCTGGACGGTTTCAACGCCGTCCATGCCAGCGCGATCACATATTGGTCGGGAAGCTCGACACCGGCGCGTTCGCGGAACGGTTCGAACTCCTCATCTTCGGGGTCGCCCGCATCCATCACCGGGCCATACGTCTCTGAGATGACCGGTCCGTGGCGGGTGGATTTGATCGTGATCTCCACCGGCTCACCGCCGACCACATTGATGCTCTCGGTGCGGGTCTCGAAGTCCACCCACTGGCCGTCCACTTCGTACTGGTTCGGGTTGGCAGGATTCACTTTTTCGATGTACAGGTCCATCACGTCGGGACCCACGTTGGTAAAGCCCCAGGCAATGTTCTCGTTGTGTCCGATCACCACGCCCGGGACGCCGGCAAAGGAGAAGCCCGCCACGCGGAAGGGACACGCCTCCGATTTTTCGACGCAGTGTAAACCGATCTGATACCAGATCGAAGGCATCTGAATGCTGAGGTGCGGGTCATTGGCGAGGATCGGCATGCCGGTCGATGTCAGCTTGCCGGAGACGGCCCAGGAGTTGGAACCGATTCCGTCCCCGAGGCGACCCAGCACGGGGTCCAGGAGCGAAGCGTTGTGTTCGAGGGCGGAAAGAGTCTCAGCGGGAATGTCGAAAGCCGGCGCGGAAAATGCCGGCGAGGTGGAAGTCCCCTCCCCGATCTGATTGACAATGACCGGATGGTCTTGTGGATAGGGCGGGAAGATCAGATCCACTTGTTCGGGTGTCAGTGTTTTGAGCATCACAGCACGTTCGATCTCATCGCCCATGTTGCCGCGCAGGTCCCAGGCCATGGCCTTGCCCCATGTCAAGCTGTGTACCGGTTCCCACGGTTCGATCACATAGTCCGGGCTGAGCAGTCCGAGAATGGCATATTCGAGGCTGGCCGCGGTGGTGTCGTGGTCGTTCAAGTAGGCATTGACGCCGTCGGCATAGGATTCGAGCATGAAGCGCGTTTGCGAATCGAGCCCGGCATATTCGGCTTCGGCGGTCTGGCGCCAGCCGAGCGTGCGCAGGAAGGAATCGGTTTCCACCTGGCCTTCGCCGAACATTTCAGAAAGTTCGCCCGAGCCGATGTGCCTCCACGTGTCCATTTGCCAGAAACGGTCCTGCGCATGGATGTAACCCTGCGCAAAGAACAAGTCGTGGGCAGTGGTGGCATAAATGTGCGGAATGCCCATTGCGTCACGGTAGATATCCACTGGACCTTCCAGACCTTCGAGTTGGATCTCACCGTCGGTCTGTGGGAAAGATCGCGGGGCTACCGTATTCGGCAGATAGGATTTGAAATAGAAGGCGCCGCCCGCGGCAAGCACCAATGCAAGAATGACCACCCCGATCAGCAAACGACCCAAGATTTTTTTCATTGCTCCTCCGGTAGACAAGAAATACCCGCCGAGCGCTCCTCAGCTGTCGGCGGTGTGGCGGCGAGTATAATCCCAATCCATGCAATCTACAACGAGAAAGAACTCCGCAGTCCTGTTGTTGTTCACTGCAATTTTGTTCGGCAGTGCCGTGCGCTTGATGCCCGCTTTGATCGCACGCTTCCCACTCAACGACGGCGGCATGTTCATGGACATGACGCGCGACCTCGCCGCGAACCAATACCTCCTGCCCGCCACAACCGCATACAACGGACTCGACCTGCCCTACGCCTATCCGCCTTTTGGTTTTTATCTCACCGCGCTTCTTGCGGACTTTGGACGGATTCCGCTGTTGAATCTTTTTTTGTGGCTTCCGGCTCTGTTCGCCATCCTCGCCATTCCTGTTTTTTATCTTTTGGCTCGCGCCCTGCTCGCTGACGATTTGCATGCCGCGCTCGCAACCCTGTTCTTTGCGCTCACGCCCGGCAGTTATTTCTGGCATCTCATGGGCGGCGGAATCACGCGCGCGACAGGTTTCCTTTTCCTCCTTCTTACCGCTGTTTACACACTCCGTTTATTTCAGGGACAGAAGCCCGCGCATGTTTTCGCGGTCATTACCTTTGCCTCACTGGCCGTGCTCAGTCACCCGGAAGTGGGTCTGCAGACCGCAGGCCTATGTGCCGTTTTCTGGCTTTTCCACGGCCGGACAAAACGCGGCACGCTGCAGGCCTTGTTTGTAGTGGCCGGTGTGTTGATCTTCACTGCGCCGTGGTGGGGCACCGTTCTTGCGCAACATGGGCTGTCTCCATACCTCTCGGCACTTCAGACCGGTCAACATGCGGATGTGGATTGGTTGGAACTGCTCGTGGACCTGTTCCGCCCGGGCGAACTCATCCCGATCCTTTTTCTTTTGCGACTGCTCGGATTTGTGTACGCCATGTGGAAGCGGCAATACATTCTCCTGGCAATGATCATTATCCCCGCCGTGTTCGACCCTCGTTCGGCTTCCTCCATTGGCTTTCTGGCAATGAACATGCTCGCCGCACTGGCGGTGGCGCAATTCCTTCCCGCGCTGATCGGAAGGCTTCGCAACGTGGAGCCGAACGAGGCTTTCGACCAACGCACACGTGTGTTTGGAATCATCACCTTAACCACGCTCCTCTTGGTCCAGTGCGGATTACGTAATTACACGCTCATCAACACCACTCTGTCTATCGAAGAACGCGAAGCCATGACCTGGCTGTCGGAAAATGTCCCGCCTGGGCGTGAGTTTTACCTTGTCACCGGCCGAATGTATTCGATGAGCGACCCGGCCCAGGAGTGGTTCCCAACCTTGACCGGCCAGCGCAGCCAGACCACCTTGCAAGGCCTCGAGTGGAGTCTGGGCCCACGGTTCACCGAAAGGCTCGATGATCTGACGGTGTTGCAGGCTTGCGAAACGATCTCCTGTGTCGAAGCATGGTCCACGCGCACAGGACTTTCATACGATCAATTGTGGGTGGTGAAATCAATAGAGTCTTTGGCAGGCGAACTTACTGCATCTCAGAATTATCGGCTTGTGTTCGAGACGGAATCCCTTGCGGTATACGCCCGGAGTAAATAATAAAAGCGCGAGACACATTGTCTCGCGCTTTTGATCTCACATTGCTCCAACTGCCGTTATCTCACGATCCCCAGCAGTCTTTGATACCAATACCATAACACATCCTGCGCTGGCTTGCCGTGCACCGAGGCGGATTTATCCGCGAGCAGGGTTGGCGGATAATATCCGCGCGCCACGACTCCGCTCACCCAGGGGCGCGTGTTGACTGCCGCGAATAAAGCCTCGTAGATATCGGCTTGCAACTGCAGGTTGAGCGAAATCTCCGTGCGGTCAGAGTTGGGCTGGCTAAGGGCTTTCCAATCCAGGCAGGAATTGCTCTGCGCAGGCAAACAGTTCTGCGTGGCGCCGGACGCCGAAGGGTACGCGAAGGCCAGGTAGACCGGTTTGCCGAGCACGGATTGCAACGGCCCGACGCCGTTGTCCAGAAGTTGTGAAGCGGCTTGCGCTAGTTCCTCTTTTGTCGGCGTCGTTTTTTCCGCGAGATTGCCGGAGATCAACAGATACACTCCATCAGTGGCGCTGATGAACGATGGCGTAACCACATTCGGCGGCGTGTAGGGGACAGCCCACAACACTTGTCCGCGGAAATGTCCGCGCACTTCGGCGATCACCGCCTGCCAACGCACATCCGCATCCGACGGAACCCCGGACGGATTGCCGTCGCTAAGCACGCCGTTCGGGAGGGCCGGCCCGATCCAGTCACCGCCGAGGATGAGAGCTTGCGCACCGGTGCGGGATGCAATGTCGGCGTGATGGACAGCAAAGGCGCGGTAGTAGTCGAACCACAATTGCCACCAGGTCGCGTCGCGCGGGGCGGTCCGCCACCATTCGGCCGCGTTGACTGGGAAGCGTGCTTGTGCAAATAGTGCCACGTTCAAATTGCGCGCACGCGCTTGTGCCGCCATGCTTTCGGTATCGGCCATGAACGGGTCGCCGCCGGGTTCCACGCCAAAGATGATCGGGTTGGAGTTGGTGTAGGTCCAGCTTGGGTTGAGGATGACCCAATTCGCGCCGATCTGTTGCAGGTTTTGCATGGCCATGTCATTGAAGGCAGGCCAATCGGGCTGGTAATACGGCTGAAGTTCCACGCCCGCCATGAACGTTCCCGTGCGCGCGATGACGTTTGTGCCGACCAGGCTGGCCGGCGCGGGATTGGTCCACGTCCAGCGTGTAACCGTGTCGCGGATGTCCTGCTCGGTCAGCGCGGTGGTTGCCTGACGTCCAGCCGGGGATGTGCCAGGGGTTGCTATGTCGTCGGCAGCGCCGCATTGTGCGTTGCGGCAGTAGCGATAGTGCAGGGTGGTCAGGTTGAGCGGACCGTACAGTTTGAAGCGCCAGACGTTGTCGCGCACGTACCACATCGGGATCGGCTCGGTCCATGCATAGGGATTCAATTGAATGTAGATGATATCTCCCGCCGGAGTATCGAGCGGCACACTGACCTCGAAACTGATCGGAGCGGAAGCGCTCGACTTCCACGATGCGACTGTGTCTTCGAGCACCAATCCTGTTTGGGGCACGATGAACTGCCGCAATTGGAATCCACCGCTGGAAGTGTGCTCGGCGTTCCACAAGCCGTCACCGAGCGTGTACTTGTAACGAATATCTGCGCCAGCCGGCAAATTGATGGTGAAGGTGTAGTAGCGCGTGCCGGCCAGTGTCATGATCGGCATGCGCTGGGCGAGAGTGTTCAATCCGCCGCGCAGGTCTGCGAAGGTGTTGCCGAACTGCAGCAGGTTGCCCGCAATGCGGACCGGCGCGCCTTCGAGTGTATTCTCTGGGACGCGTACTGTGAATGTGACCGGAACCAGCGGCACCGCGCGTACGTTGACCGGGACCGGGGTGGTTAACCCGGCTGCCACGGTGGCGCCCTGCTGGAAGGTGGAGTAGGAACCGTCGAGCGCGAAGGTCACGAGGTTGTGGGTGCCGGGCGGGAGTCCCTGCAAGTTGAAACGTCCCGCCGAGTCGGTAATGGATTGGATGCCGCCGGCTGTCACCATCAAGTTCGCGATGGGTGCTCCCGTGTCGGTGTTCGTCACTATTCCCTGCATCGCGCCGATTTGTCCGCTAAAGGGACGGTCTGGCCAGGCGGCGATAATGTCGCTGATCTCGACCGGGCCGGAGGCGAAGAAAGTGCGATAGCGAATGGGCTTGTTGAATGCGTTGTATTCCGGTGTGCCCAGCCCGCCTGTGCGTACGTAGCGGTATTTCAAGACCGAATTGAGCGGCACGGGCAGGGTGACCGCGTAGTTGGTCGCGTCGCGCGCCTGCATGGCGTGATCGGTGTAGTTATATTCGAGGCCGGTCACTTCATCGAGCACACGCAACGCCAGCGACTCGGTCGGAGCGAGCGGTGCCGGGAGGCTGGCCCGGAAGGTGACCTGTGCCATTGGCAGGGGAGTGGGGGTGGGAACGGATGCAGTAGGCGGTTGGGGTGTTGTAACGCCGCCCTCGAACGGATTGTCAAATAGTGAGATCGAGCAAGCCGGCCCGCTGAGAAATAGGGCGGCACAAAATACAACGATGGCGATTTTGCGGGTGAGATTGGGTGACTTCATTCTGACCTTCCTTCGTCAATAAATGGGCACAAGCGCGGTGCCTCAAAACGGAACGAACGAGTTCCCCCTCTGACCGTCTGTCTCTAGCTTAAAGCCAGTTTCTTTTGGCGGTCGCGGTAAGAGAGGAAGCTCAAGCCGATGCTGATGAAATACAGCACGACCATGGGGACCATCACGATCGCCATACTGCCCGGGTCGGTGGTCGGTGTGATGACTGCCGCGATCACGCCGATGACCACCACCGCCAGCCGCCATTGCGAAAGCAGGACTCTCGGTGTGATCATCCCGGCGTCTGTGAGCAGTGTGGTGATCAGCGGAAATTCGAAGAACAAGCCGATCCATACCAACAGGCGGGTGATCAGCGAATAATAATCATCAGCCCGCGGGTTTGATTGAAAGCCACCCACGTTCTGCAAAATTTGAATGGACGGCGGCAGGATGATAAAGTAGGTAAAGACCATGCCGGACCAGAATAGTAAAGCGGCCAGCGGGATCAGCCACAAAGTCTGCCAGCGCCGTTTTACCGACAAGCCGGGTGCCACGTAGAACCAGAATTCAAAAGCAATGTACAGGATGGAAATGGCCAGCGCCACTGTGAAGACGACCTTCATGTAAACGCTAACGCCTTCGGTCAACTCGATGGCTTGCAACTCACTTTTGCCACCGACCGGCGTGGCCAAAAACTCGGTGATCTGGTTTGCATAGAATGCAACAGCGCCCGCCACGAGAAAAATACACGCCACGGAGCGAAGCAGGTGGCCGCGGAATTTTTCGATGTCATCGATCAACTGCTGGCGCGCATCTTCCTCCTGCGCAAGCGAGGCAAGAATGTCGCCGATGGGCTGAGAGGCCGGCTCGGTCATCATAAAACGATAAATGGCGCGGAACGGCCTGGCAATCAAATTCCCCAACCAACGGAAGGGGAATGAAACGATCTCCCAAATTCTGCGGAGGAATTTAAACATGGCTTTGCTTTTTTCCTCCTGTCTTTGCCCGGCTGGATGTTTTTTGCGGGGATTTTCCGGCCGACGGTTTTTTCTTTGCGGCTGGCGCGGATCTTTTCGCGGGCGGTTTCTTCTCCTCGGTCACCGCCTCATCCACTCGGGACGGCGGGTGAGGCGCGAACGAAACGCTGCGTCCGGGCGGCAGGATGGCGCGATCTGCCACGGCTTCGCCCGCCCGTTGGTCCGTGACAAATGAGACGGATGATGGATCATTGTCAACCACCATTCCCGCATTCAAGTCCAGTTCGCGCTGCAGGTCTTCGAGATTGGCCTCGCGCATCATGCGGTTGGGCGCATGGACGATCGCATTCGAGACCTCTTTCAACGCCGCCCAGGTATCCGAGCGGACGAATTTATTCAGCCAGCGCCCGATGTCTTTGCTCGTCTCCGACATGCGCTTTGGCCCGATGAAGATGAGTGCCAGCAGAACCAGGAATCCGATTTCGCCCGCACCAACGTCAAAGATATTCATCTACTTGTTTTCCTCGAGCGTGGATACCTGCTGGTGGATCTCGTCGCGGTGTTCGGCCAGGCTGCCCAACACACCGTTGACAAATCGCGGCGCACTATCGGAGCCATATTGTTTTGCCAATTCCACTGCTTCGTTGATCGCCACTTTAACCGGGGTTTCGCGCTGCACGGCAAATTCCCAGAACGCCATACGCAAAATGTTGCGGTCAATGGCCGCGATCTGGTCTAGCGGCCATTCCGAGGCGTACTTTGCGATCAATTCATCCAGGTCTTGTATCAGGGGGGTGACGCCAAAGATGATCTGGCGCGTGAATTCGGCCAGGTCGTCGGGCAGGGGGGAATCCTCCAGCCGTTTACGGAATACCTCGGCCGGAGGATGGTTGGTCATATCCACTTCGTAAAGTACTTGCAGGGCCAGGCTGCGGGCCCTGGTGCGGGGTTTCATATCAGGCACCGGCCTCGCTGGCATCTTCATAATCGATGTCTTCGATATGGATGTTCACATGGCCCACATCCATGCCGACCATTTCCTGAATGGCGCGCGACACTTGCTTCTGCACGTTGCGGCTTACCTCGCGGATGTTGACATCCTGCTTGACGAGGAAGTACAGATCCACAAAAACGGTGTTCTCTTCCGTTTCAATGCGCACGCCATCGTTGCCGCCGCGGCGGAACAGACGGTTCACACCGCCCGGCACAGAAGCCATGCGGCTGACACCGGGAACGGCCAGCGTGGATAATTTGGCGATGGTGGTGAGCACATCGGGAGAGACGGTGGTCTTCCCGGGGGTCTCGTTTTTCATGCTAGCTCCTGTTCTTATTTCGGCTCGATGTTCGCTGGGGGTTCACTGGGCGCCGACGGAACATCGGGTTGACGAATATTGCGCAGAACGACGGTGACGATGATCGCCATTACGATCACGATGATCACTTCCAGGGCGGTGATCCACCCGGTCGGGTCGAAGCCGGCGGTGCCGCCAACGATACCGAGCACGAGGCCAAGGCAAAACACGGCCGGCAAAAGGGCTGCCATCACGGCGCCAAGCACACGGACCTTGGGTCCTTCTGCTTTGTAACCTTTACCCATCATCCACGCAGGCATTTTGGCGGTGAAGAGGGCATAAAGACCGGCGATCAAAAAGGCAACTTCGATGACGAGTATCATGGCATTCTCCTTTGGATGGGGGTTACATCATCGCCATGCCGCCGTCCACGCCGAGCACCTGGCCGGTGATGTAGGCGGCCTGATCGGAGGCGAGGAAGGCAGTGGCGTAGGCGATCTCTTCGGGTTTGGCAGTGCGGGCCAGCGGAACCATTTTGAGGGCGGTTTCGAGCGTCCCATCGGGCATTGCGTTCAGGATCTCGGTATCCACAAAGCCCGGGGCAATGGCATTGACGGTGATGTTGCGCGCCGCCACCTCGCGAGCCAGCGACTTGGTGAAGGCGATCTGCCCGCCCTTTGAGGCGGCGTAGTTCACCTGACCGGCGTTGCCCATTTGCCCGGCCACCGAAGCCATGTTGATGATGCGTCCGTAGCGCTTGCGCATCATGTGCTTGACGGCGGCTTTCGAGCAATTGAAGGTGCTCTTCAGGTTTGTGGCGATCACCGCGTCCCAGTCTGCCTCCGACATCATCATGATAAGGGTGTCTTTGGTGATGCCGGCATTGTTGACGAGAATGCTCAGGTC
>CAYNQA010000004.1:0-30008 GCA_964399225.1 uncultured Anaerolineaceae bacterium | reverse complement strand
CCAAAGGGGTTGGCTGAGGGGGCGATGTGGCTCCGTTGGAGCCATGGGAAAAAGTGATAGTGGATGTTGAAAAGTTTGGCGCAACCGACCACGGCGAACAGGCCTGTACAGACTGCCATGGCGGCGTGCAATCGGCAGACAAGGCGACGGCGCATACCGGCTTGATCGCCAGCCCAAGCGCAGATCCGCAGAAATATTGCGGGGAGTGCCATGAGGATGAAGTAGTTGCGTATCCCAACGCACTGCATAACACACAGGCAGGTTATTGGACCGCGATCGATACTCGCGCCGGGGATACACCCGAGAGCCATGCCGCGCTCGAAACGATGTTCGGGAATCACTGTGCCACCTGCCACACCACGTGCGGCGAGTGCCATGTTAGTCAGCCGAAGAATGTGGGCGGCGGATTGTTCAGTGGTCATGTGTTCGAGAAGACTCCGCCAATGACACGTTCGTGCACAGCCTGTCATGGAAGCCGCGTGGGGAATGAGTTCCTTGGTAAGAACGAAGGTATTCCTGGTGATGTGCACTTCCGCGAGGCACGGATGAATTGTGTGAAGTGCCATGAAGGCGCGGACTTGCACGGCTCCGCTGATGGCACCGCCCCAGACCATCGTCTGGCCGGCGCCGAAGAACCGCGCTGTGTGGATTGCCACGAGAGCGCCGCAGGCGGGGATGATATCCAAATGCATCAAACGCATGGCGAGACGCTTTCGTGCCAGGTTTGCCATTCAGTGACGTATACGAGTTGTGATGGCTGCCATGTAGCGATCAGCGAAGCAAGCGGAAAGCCGTTCTTTGAGACTCAGTCTACCTACCAGACCTTCTTCATCGGCCGCAATCCGAACCCATCCGACGAGCGTCCGTATCGTTATGTGCCGCTTCGCCATGTGCCCGTTGCGCCGACAAGCTATGAGTATTACGGTGCGAACCTTTTACCGGACTTCAATGCCCTGCCCACGTGGCTGTATGCCACACCGCATAACATCCAACGAAACACCCCGCAGAACGCATCCTGCGAGGCCTGCCATAGCGGCGATGCGGCCTATTTCCTGACGGCCGATAAGGTGAAGCCCGAGGAATTGGAAGCCAACGCATCCGTCATCGTAACGTATCTGCCTCCGCCGCTCGAACTGCTCTTTGGCGCCCCGGCCATGCCGGAGGACCACAGCCAGCATGTTTCGAATTCGTGCAGTGCCTGTCATGACGATGGCATCCGCGGCGCGCCTGTCAGCCCGGAAAGTCACGCGGCTTTCGTGGATGAGCAATGCATCAGCTGTCACAAGTCAAAATGAGCGACTTGAAACCAATGAAACCATCCAATCTAAAGGAGAAAGAAACCATGTCCAAAAAATTGCAAGTTTTACTCGGCCTGTTGATGGCAGTCAGCATGATCCTGAGTGCGTGCGCCCCCGCTGTGGAGGCGACCGAACCGCCCGTTATCGTGACCGATCCACCGGTCGTTGTCACTGAACCGCCCGTCGTTGCGCCCGATGCGCAAGCCCTGTTCACTGAACTGGTAGCAAACCTTCCCGCAGACAAGGGATATGGCACGGTCAAGCCGGCTGCCCTGAGCGAAGAATTGGTGGATAAAGCCCCCTTCCTGCTCGATGTGCGCGAAGCAAGCGAGATCGAATCTGATGGTTACATCGAAGGCGCGGTCAACATCCCCGTACGCGAGGTGCTCAACAACCTCGATAAACTGCCCGGTCTCGATGAACCCATTGTGGTCTATTGCGCTTCTGGCCACCGCGGCGGCATGATCCTTTCCGCGCTCAAGCTGTTGGGCTACACCAATGTCCGCAATCTGGGCGGCGGTCTCGGCGGCTGGAAGAAAGCCAACCTCCCCGTGGTCACCGGCTCCATGCCTGCGGCTCCCGAAGCCATCAGCACCCCGATCGTGGAAGACATGGTCTTGTTTGACATGCTCAACGGATTCCTGACCGGTCTGCCCGAAGGCTTCTACACCATCAAGGCCGATAAACTCGCTGAAGAACTGACCAGCGCCACCCCGGCCATCATTGACGTCCGTTCGGCTGATGAATGGAACAAGGACGGCTATATCGAGGGCGCGGTCAATGTCCCGTTCAACGAGTTCTTTGCCAGCCTCGACAAGATCCCGGCCGACAAAGATGCGCGCATCATTGTGTTGTGTGCCTCCGGCCATCGCGGCTCCATCATCATGATGGCCCTGCGCCTGATGGGCTACACCGATGTGGTCAACCTTGGCGGTGGATTGAATGCGTGGAAAGCCGCAAAATTCCCGGTCACCGGTTGGATCGATTGGTCAGCCAAGTGGCCTGAATATATTGCCGGCCTCCCAGAGGGTTACAGCACGATCAAGCCAGCCGACCTGAACGCTGCCCTTGCCGATAACCCGCCCTTCCTTCTCGATGTGCGTGAAGCATCCGAGATCACCAATGACGGTTTCATCGCCGGTGCGGTAAGCATCCCGGTCCGTGATGTCCTCAACAATCTTGACAAACTTCCCGCAAAAGACCAGCCTATCGTCATCTACTGTGCCTCCGGTCACCGCGGCGCCATGGTGATGGCCTCCTTGCAAATGCTTGGTTACACAGACGTGAAGAATCTAGCCGGCGGCCTCGGTGGATGGAAGAAAGCGGAACTGCCCGTGGAAACCACCGGCGCTCCGACCGCCCCCACAGCGGGCACTGCCCCTGAGGTGGATGCCACCCTCCTTCGTGACCTGAACGCCTTCCTGAGCGGATTGCCCGAGGGCTTCTACACAGTCAAAGCCGCCGACCTCAATGCCGAACTGACAGCCTCCCCGGCCCCGGTCCTCGTTGATGTCCGCACCGCTGAAGAGACTGGCGAAGGCTATATCGCCGGTGCACTGCTCATCCCGTTCAAGGATTTTGCCGCCAACCTCGCACAACTGCCCGCCGACAAGGCTGCGCCCATCGTGGTGCTGTGCCAGTCCGGTCATCGCGGCGCGATCGTGATGATGTACCTGCGCATGATCGGTTATACCAACGTCCGCAACCTGGCTGGCGGTATGAACGCCTGGATCGGCGCTGAACTGCCCGTAACGAAGTAGTCTCCCATTGCCTGCTCTCCTTTGAGAGAGAGGCTGAATAACAACTGCCCGCGCGGACCTCCGTGCGGGCAGTTGTTATGGGGTAATTCCCCTATGAATTAATAATGAAATATTGAACAATGTCACTGGTTGTTTCCATGAGAAGGACTTATGCTTGCGCCTGATCTTCATCATTGTTGCTTATCAACGAGGGCATCCAAAATGGTTGAACTGTCCACACTGCGCGTTTTCCTCACGGCGGCTGAAGAGATGAATTTCAGCCGCGCGGCAGAACGGTTGCACATGTCGCAATCGGCTGTCAGCCAGAACATCCAAACGATGGAGCAAGCTTATAACGTGGAACTCTTTCTGCGCCGCGGACGGTCTGTAGCGTTGAGCGAGGCCGGAGAAGCCATTCTGCCATTGGCCCGTGAGGTGGTGCGGGCTGCACGCCTGCTCGATGACAGCCTGCAGAACATCCACAACGCCGAGGCGGGCGGGGAACTGCTCATTGGCTGTTCCACCTCTGCGGGAAAGTATCTCATGCCCGCCCTGCTTTCCATGTTCCAACAGGAATACCCGGCGGTGCATCCCCGGGTTAAGGTCATGTCGCGGGATGGTGTTTTCCAACGCCTGCTCAGCCAGAGCATTCCGATCGGCGCGGCAAGCAAGGCCTTTGAACATCGCGATATAGAATCGCAGCCCCTGTTCGATGACCGTATCATCCTGATCGTGCCAGCGGATCATCCCTGGGCAGGATATGGTCGTGCCACCCCTGATGACCTGCTCGACCAGAAACTCATCCTGCGCGAAGAACTCTCTGGTACCTGCGAAACCGTGATGCATGGTTTGAAGTCCTACGGAATCACACCAGACATGCTCAACGTGACCATGGAACTTGGTAATCCAGAAGCGATCGAAATGGCTGTAGAGCGAGGTGTAGGGATCGCATTTGTTTCAGAAATGGTGGCAGCGCGCGGGCTCGCCATTGGGCGCGTGAAAAAAGTGGAACTGGACGGCTTGAACCTGCGGCGCACGGTATATGTGGGGCGCAACATTCACTACCCGTTCACGCGCGCACAGTCTCTGTTTTGGGATTTTGCCAGGGCAAGACGCGAAACGCTGAATACCGATATTTGGGATAGCCTGGTGAATTTTGCAGCAATCAATTGAATCGTGCTAAACTGTGGAAGCGTTCGATAAATTCATCTGCCCCCATCCGGTTTTGATTGCGCGACCCTGCCCCCGCCGGGGCGGATGATGCGGGGCACGGAGGAACCATGCTCACACTCGCCGAAAAAATCCTCTTTGTCATTGCAACGCTTGCATCGCTGTATTTCACCTATCAGGGCGTGCAACGCATCGTCAAGCACATTGGCAGCGGACAGGGCAAAGTCAATTGGTCGTTGATTCAGAAACGGGTTGGAGAGTTGATCGTCAAGGTCGGCCTCTTCCAGCCCGTTTTTCGTTTGCGCTTCTGGCCGAGTTTGATGCATGGATTGATCGGTTGGGGCTTCCTCTCGTTCCTTCTTATCAACCTCGCAGACCTGATCTATGCCTATACCGGTTGGAAGATGCTCGAGCATATCGGACTGCCCGGGGACATCTACCGCCTGATCGCGGACGTAGCCAACGTAGCAATTCTCGTCGGTATCCTCTATATGATCGTGCGCCGCTTCATCGTGCGGACCCCGTTCCTGTCCACACGGGGGACAACCCTCCTTCACCCGAAGGCTCGTTTCGGCATCATGCGCGACTCGGCCATCGTGGCGCTCTTCATCTTTACGCATAACTCGATGCGCCTGTTGGGCGAATCTTTTTACCTTGCGATGGAGCACTATGCCGACCCGTGGCAACCGACCATTTCCGCCGTAGCCCGCCTCTGGTCCGGGATGAGCGAGGGGGCATTGATCGCAGGTGAGCACATCGCGTTCTGGCTGTCCATTGGCGCGGTGGTGGCGTTCCTTCCGTATTTCCCTTATAGCAAACACATCCACTTGTTCTTTGCGCCGATCAATTTTGCGCTCAAGCCTGAGCGCAAGTCCATCGGGCAATTGAGCTATATCAATCTCGACGATCAATCCATCGAACAATTTGGCGCGGCAAAAATGAAAGACCTCGGCTGGGAGCAGATCATGGACAGCTACGCCTGTATCATGTGCTTCCGCTGTCAGGAGGTCTGCCCTGCGTATAACACGGGCAAGTTGCTTTCACCGGCCGCGCTCGAGATCAACAAACGCTATCACCTGAACAGCGGCGGCGCGACCGATATTGAATTGAAAGAGTTGATCTCGGAAGAGGCTGTTTGGGCGTGTACTTCCTGCGGCGCATGCGTGGACATTTGTCCCGTTGGCAACGAGCCGATGCGCGACATTCTCGATATCCGCAGAAATCTTTCCATGATGGAGAGCGCGTTCCCGAAGCAATTGGAGACGGCGTTCAAGGGCATGGAACGCAACATGAACCCGTGGAACGTCAGCCAGGCCGACCGCATGAAATGGGCGCAGGGATTGACCGTGCCGACCATCGAGCAAAATCCCGAACCCGACATTCTGTGGTGGGTTGGCTGTGCCCCCGCCACCGACGCTCGTGCGCAAAAAACAGCCCAAGCCTTCACGAAAATCTTGAACGCCTCGGGCGTGAATTATGCCGTGCTCGGAAAGAACGAGCAGTGCACAGGTGATTCCGCCCGCCGCGCGGGACGCGAGGATATTTTCTTCGGGCTGGCTTCGGCGAATGTGGAAATTTTGAACGAGGTTAAACCGAAGCGGATCGTCACGACTTGTCCGCATTGCTTGCACACGATCAAGAATGAATATCCCGCGTTTGGCGGCAACTACGAAGTGATCCATCACACGCAGTTCATCAACGAATTGGTTGGAGCGGGAAAGATCTCGATGAACCTCGAAGGCGACAACATGAAGGTCACCTTCCATGACCCGTGCTATCTCGGACGTCACAACAAGATCGTGGACGCGCCGCGTGAGACGTTGAAATCCGCGGGCGCGCTGACCATTGAGATGCCACGCAACGGCGCCAAGTCGTTCTGCTGCGGCGCGGGCGGGGCACAAATGTGGAAGGAAGAGGAACCCGGTTCGGGGCGGGTGAACGAGGCGAGGTTTGCGGAGGCGAAGGCCACGGGCGCAAACACCGTCGCGGTAGGCTGTCCGTTCTGCCTGACGATGATGAACGATGCCAGCAAGGCAGATGGCGGCGCGATCGTTGTCAAGGATGTTGCGGAGATCGTGGCTGAGAGGATGAAGTAATCAGCATTGAGTTTTTGCCATGAGGAAAAAACTTTTACTGCTTGGATTTATCTTTCTGACCGCATGCACACCGCAGGCGGCTGGCCCCAGCGTGGAGGAAGTGCAAGCGCAGATTGACAAGGCGGTGGAATTGACCGTTTCGGCGCATTACACCGAAGTGGCGGAGCGCGCCTCGCCGACATCCGCGCCCACGTTCACGCCCTCCCCTACGTTGACTCCGTTGCCCACGCTCACCCCGTTCCCCACGCAGACCGCGACCAGTGCGCCTGTCCAGGCGCAGTATGCCTGTGCGGTGACGGCAAAAGTGCCGTATGACAACACAGAGATGAGACCAAACACGGACTTCGATGTGAAGTTCTGGCTGAAGAATGTCGGCTCGAAGGCCTGGGGTGGCGGCGCCGACTTGTTGTATGCCGGCGGCACGAACATGCTGACGACCAATACGCGTTATGAGCTTCCGCAGGTGGACCCGGGCGAGCAGATCGGTCCGTTTATCTTCGATGCGCGCTCGCCCAGCAAGGCCGGCACATTCGTGATGACGTTCAAGGTGCAAGGTGGGTTTTGTTACCCATATGTGCGTATCGTCGTGAAGCGTTAAACTTTTTGCGCTGCTCAGATTCAAAAACGCGGCTGTCTTTATGACAGCCGCGTTTGTTTTTTTACCCGCCGATCTGGGCCAACAATCTCCTGTAATCCTCCGCGTTGGGCGGATTCATCATCAGGATCTGATTGATGGTGGCAATGGCACCGTCTTTGTCGTTGGCGTTCAGCAGCATTTCGCCGGCGGTATCCAGTTGGGCAATGGCCTGATCGGTCTGCCCGGCGCGGTGATAGCGCAGTGCCAGCACGCGTCGCAGGGCGGCGTGTTCGCCATGCTCGCCGACAAGTTCTTCGAGGAACGGAATGGCGGTTGCTCCCTGTCCTTGCGTGTCGAGGTACGATAGATAGTTCTCCACCTCTTCGAGCGCCTTCGAGAGTTGTGCCATGCGCAGGTTGAGTTCCACCAGGGTCTTGCGGACGGCGGCATCCTCCGGGCGCAAGGTGCGGATCTGCTCGAAGATGCGCACAGCCTGTTTCCAATCCAGCCGTTGCATGTCGATGTCGGCCATGCGCTGAAGGATGTGAATATTCCACGACCGATCGGCGTTGGATTGCTGCACGAACCGCAGGGCAGTGGTGTAGGTTTTGCGGGCCATGTCCAACTCGGCCAGGCGGTAATACATCCCGGCGAGTTCGAGATATTCGTTGATGGCGTCGTTCACCTGTCCGCGTGCCACAAGCTGATCAATGAGGCGTGAGCGGGCGGCCAGATCCATCGGTGCGAGCGAGATCACGCGCTTGAGCAGTTTGGCCGATTGGTTCGTCTCGCCGCGGACACCATAGGCATGCGCAACCGTGGAATATTTTGCGATGGCTTCCAGCGTGCGCCCTTCCTGCACAAGCAGGTCGCCCATCAGGGTATGCAGAGGAAGGTATTGCGGGGCATGCATCACTGCATCGTAGGCGGCGTCCATGGCCGAACGCAGGTATCCCTGGCGGGCAAGTTGATGAATGAAGTTGATGCTCTCGAGCACCTGGCTGCTCTGCGCCTGCAGAACGATCTCGGCCAGCGGCAGCGGCACATCTCCTTCGGCGCGCGGTAGTTGTTCGCGGGCCTTGAGAAGGTGCTCTCTCCAGTCTGGGCGCACCAGCATCTTCTGCACATTTTCACAAAGAAGTTTGGAAGCGCCCTCATCGTTCTGTGACGATTGCGCTTCAAGGATCGGCTCATACAACTGGCGGATCTCATCTGCGAGGTCCGGTGACACCACCATCGAATCGGCTAATTTCAGTGCCTCGAGATTCTCGATGGACGCATCCTTGTATCGCGCCATTTTCATGTAGATCTGTCCCAGCAGCAGGCGCGAGGCTAAAGCGAAGTCGACATGTTTGAGCGCATGTTGAAGGTTTCGTTGCGCGCTCTCGAGGCGTTCGGTTTTGAGCCGCAGAAGTCCAAGGTCGAAATAGGCCGCTGAATGTTTGAATCCAGCTTCGATGGCCTTCTCCAATTCCTCGGCGGCCTGCAGATCCTGGTTTTTTGTTTGCGAATCTATGGCCTGACCAAGATGCAGTACCACTTTGGTTTGTTCAGCCTGTTGGAGAGAGAGTTGACCGGTGCCGCGCACGATGGCTTGCAGTCCGCGTTTCTCCTGCGCGGAGGGGCTCTCGTCGCTGTACTCGAACAGGGCTTCCGCGAGGCGGGTGAGGGCTTTCTGGCGGGCCTCTGCGATCGGGTCCATGCCGCTTGAAACAGGACGCGCAGGGGCATCCAGTTGCTTGACTTGAGACATGCGGATCGGTCCTGTGCCGCCCTTTTGGCGGACCGGCTTGGGAAGCAATTGTCCCGATTTAAGCAGCGCTTGCGCCTGCCGAGCCTCCGGACTTTGCGGCATGATCTGCAGGGCTTTTTTGATCAGTTCGTCGGTCTTCTCGAGGTTGCCGGCCCGCTGGATCAGGCTGGCCACCGCCAGATACTCGGTGACGGCCGGTTGGGGATGGCCGAGCCGCTCATGGGTCAAGGCGAGACGCGAGTGTGCGAGTACATGGTCCGGGTTGAGCGTGGTGACGCGTACCCAGTTCTCCAGCGCCTTTTCGATATCACGCTGGTTAATGTACAGATCGGCGGCGCGCATGGCCGCGTCCACGGCGATCTTCAAATCACCGAGCCGCTCTGAAAGTTGGGCGATGCGCTCCATGGCGATCGGGTCTTCAGGGGTGAGTTGGGCAACGCGTTTGTACGTATCCAACGCATCCTCAAAATGCGATTGCTGGTAAAGCGCCAGCGCAAGGCTGTTGAGCGCCTTGGGATGGTCGGGAAATTCCTGAAGGGCGGCGCGATACGATGCCGCGGCCTTGGCCCACTGCTGGTCCCATGCGGCCGAGTGGCCGTCATTCATTGCTTTTTGGAATACGTCTTCGCGTCCGGACATGGCTCTATTTTACCTGATGTGCCGCAAAATTATTTTTGCGTTATGACCTGCATCTCGCCCCAATTCGTGCCCGCACGGGCTTCTGTCTCCAGGGGGATGTTCAACGGGTAGGCGGATTCCATCACCTGCTGTACGGCTTTTACTGTCGCATCCAGTTCAGCCTTCGGGCATTCGATCACCAACTCATCGTGGACTTGCAGCAGCATCTTGCCTTTCAGTTTTGCCTTTTCCAGCGCGGAGGGGATCTTCAACATGGCGATCTTCATGATCTCGGCCGCAGTACCCTGGATGGGCGCGTTGATGGCTTCGCGTTCTTCGCGGTTCTTCATGGCCTTGTTCATCTGCGATTTCAGCGCCGGGAAATATCTACGCCGGCCGAGAAGTGTTTCCACATAGCCATTCGCCGCCGCAGATTTGCGAATGCCGTCGAGGTAGCCTTTCACGCCGGGGAATTTTTCGAAGTAGGCTTTTACGAAATCCTCCGCTTCGGCGAGGGTCAATTCCGTGGAGCGCGTCAGCCCAAACGCGGACATGCCATAGATCAACCCGAAGTTGATGGCTTTGGCATGGCGGCGCATATCCTTGGTCACTTTTTCGAGCGGGACGTTATAGATGGCTGCCGCAGTCGTGGAGTGGATATCCTGCCCTGCGCGGAAGGCGGCCTGCATCGCCTCATCTCCGGACATGTGAGCGGCGAGTCGCAGTTCGATCTGGGAATAGTCGATCGAGATGAGGACACTGCCCTTTGGCGCGATGAACGCGTTGCGAACCTTGCGTCCCAACTCTGTACGGATCGGGATGTTCTGCAAGTTGGGGTTGTTCGAGGATAGACGCCCGGTCACCGCGCCGGTCTGGCTGTAGGATGTGTGCACCCGCCCGGTCCTGGGGTCCACAGCGAGCGGCAGTGCATCCACATAGGTGGATTTCAACTTCGAGAGTTCGCGTTGTTCGAGCACAAGGTCCACCATCGGGTGTTGTCCGCGCAGGGTTTCGAGTACCTCGGCGTTCGTCGAGTAGTGGCCGCTGGCGGTCTTCCATGATGCGTCGGCTTTGAGACCGAGTTTGTTGAAAAGCACATCGGAAAGTTGTTGCGTCGAGTTGATGTTGAAGACCTTGCCGACCAGGCCATACACTTCTTTTTCGATCTCAGCCAGACGGGTGGTCAGTTCCACCGACATGGTTTTGAGGAAGGGCAGGTCGAGCATCACGCCTTCCATCTCCATATCCGCGAGGACCGGCGTAAGCGGCATGTCGATCTCGTCGAGCAGTTTCATCCCGCCGGGGATGCGTTTCAATTCTGCCTGCATGACAGGCACCAGACGCAGCGTGGACTCGGCATCCGCGGCCGCATACGCAGCAGCCGACTCGATCGCCACTTCCGCCATGCTGATCTGCTTCTTGCCCTTGCCGATCAGGTCTTCGATGTGCGTCATCTCGTCGCCGAGGCGCGCAAAGGCCAGGTTCTTCAAGCCCATGTTGCGCGAGGACGGGTCCACGATGAATTCGGCCAGCATGGTATCGAAGGTCAGCGGCTCCACGCGCAGTCCCTGCTTGGCGAGCATGATGAAATCATACTTGGCATGATGCGCGGCCTTGCCGATCTTCGGATTCGTCATTGGTCCGCGCAGGGCTTCGAGCACATCTTCGAGCGGCAGGTTCGCGCCGCTTAAATGTCCAACCGGGATGTAGTAGCCCTGTCCCTCTTTTACGGCCAGCGAAATGCCCACAAGGCTGGCCTGCATCTCTTCGACCGAGGTTGTCTCTGTATCGAAGGCGATTAATGTTGCGGCATTCAGTTCTTTCACCAGCGCCTTCAATTTCGCGGGCGTGTCCACAATGACCGTTTCGAGATTCGATTCGATCTTCGGTGCGGCAACCGCCACCGGCGCATTGCCGAACATGGACATCTGTTGCCCGACCGCCGCCGGCGCAGAGGCGAGTGCCGGTCCCGTCATTTTTTCGAGTGACTTGACCAGAGATTTGAATTCGAAGCGCGTAAAGAACTCGATCACCTTGGCGGTATCGAAATCATGCGCTTTGGCTTTTTCCAGGTCGAACTTGAGCTTTACGTCGGTCTTGATCTTGGCAAGGTCGTAGCTCAAGTAAGCGGATTCTTTACTTTCCTCAAGTTTGGTTTTCCAGCGTTTTTCCACTTCATCAATATGTGCGTAGACTTCGTCGAGCGTGCCATACTTTTCCAGCAGACCGACCGCCGTCTTTTCGCCCACACCCTTCACGCCGGGAATGTTGTCCGAGGTGTCGCCGACAATAGCCTTGTAATCCACCACCTGGTCCGGGCGGACGCCGAGCTTGCGCACCACGTCTTCATCGGTGATGTAGGTCTGGTCGTCGCCCGCGAGGTACACCGCCGTCCGCTCGCCGACCAGTTGCAGCAGGTCGCGATCGCCGGTGATGATCTTCACGCCGAGCCCCTGGGCGGTCACTTGCTTGGCAACAGTTCCCAACACATCGTCAGCCTCGAAGCCTTCCACTTCAAGGCGTGGAATATTGAACGCATCCACCATTTCGCGAATGCGCTCGATCTGCTCGCGCAGGTCATCGGGCATCTTGGCGCGCGTGGCTTTGTATTCCGGGAACATCTGGTCTCGGAAGGTTTTACCGGTATCGAACGCCACGGCGATGTAGTCCGGGTTCTCCTGTTCGAGGATGCGCATCAGTTCGCGTGCGAATCCGTAAATGCCAGCTGTTGGCTCACCTTTGGATGTTTGCCAGCGTGAGGTGTTTCCGCCGCCTGCCGTCAGGGCGAAGTACATGCGATAAGCGAGAGCGTGTCCGTCAATTAGGTAAAGAGTGGGGGGCATATGAGTCTCCTGGTTTACTGACCAGAGTTTTGATGGAAATAAAAAAACGCAGAGCGGTGGAGTCTCCTCGCGCTCTGCGCCGCATTCATGCGGAATTGTATCGCGTTATTTGCGCGGCTGGGAAATTCCCTGCCGGTCACGCGTCTGCTTGATGTAATCCTTCACCAGTTGTGGCGGGTGAGGCTGGCTTCCGCCCATGATGAGGTAGCCAGGTGCCCAGAAGTCGCCGGATGGATTTTCCTTCTTGATGCGCGGGAACTCGGCAAAGATCTTCTCCGAGGTCTGCTGGCGCATGATGCGCATCAAGTACCCCGGCGAGGTGTTGGGCTGTACGCTCACCACCCATTGCAAATACTCAGGCCGGACTGCCATAAACTCCAGCCGCCAGCCAAATGCCACGCAGATGTTCGGGAACCATTCCCCCAAACGATCGGCCAGGTCGCCGGTCATGTAATGAGTGGAAAAGCGCGGCACAAGCAGACATGCATAATTCAAGTGGTAAATGCCTGCCGAAACCGCCTCGAGGATGTTGCGTCCGGCCACTTCGGTGATCGAATGCGGGCGCGTCTCATCCAACTCGCCGGGCTGGGGTGGTTTGGCCGGAGTTAATGGCCGCTTGGCTTTTGAAGGCGCAGTAACTTCCAGATCCTCAGCTTCATGTTTCACCGTGGCATCCAGTTCATGCGCCTCCAACCCGCGGCGAACGGCCGGCGAAGATTCGCGACTGACAATATGCAACTCCGACAAGGGTGTTGATGCACGGGTTTCAAGCGTGGTGGGGTCCACCGGCGCGACATCGACCGCCGTGGATGGAGAAGGCTCTGCAGGAATTTCCATGCGCATGACCGGCGCGATCGCTTCTTCCTGGCGTCGCGGAATGGGCGATGGAATGTCTGATAGGATCTCGGAGATGGAAGGTATTTCGCCGGGCTCCGGTTCCTCTACGACGGGCTGCGCGGGTTCCACCTTGCGGGCCATCGGCTCCGCGATCGGCGTGAGCGGGCCTGTTTTCTCCATCGAGAGCGAACGTGCCAGCGAATTCGCCTGCGTGCGGATCGTGCTGAAAGGTGTCTCTGCATCGAAGACCATTGCAAGAATAGTCCCAGCGGTGAGGGCGGTTGCATAGAGCATATGCTCTGCCCGTGTGGTCTCGAGACGCGCAAAACGCAACAAGTCCCCACCCTTTTGTTCGTCCCAGTTGCGTGTCACAATGCGTACAAGCTCGTTGGCAGTTTCCTGTGTAAATTGGCCGGCGTAGGCCCACAAGGATTTTCCGCGTGTGATCAAAGCCGCCTGCGCAGAAGATTCCAAGGTGAGGCGAGTGAGCCGCTGGGCTGCCTTGTTGACGTCGGCCAGCCAAGGCAGATCCGCCAGGTCGGTGGACGAGGCGGGTTTCTTGTTCAAATCGGGGGAGGGTGTCATACCATCAAGCATGTCAATCAATTCCGGAAGGTAGAAGGGCTTGCGAAGCAAAACCCAGGGGCGGATATTATTGAAACTGACCGGCAGGTCTTCATCAGAAACGATGATCAACTTCAGGTCCGGGCTGAGCGCGCGCAAGGCACGCCCGATTTCCTCTGCAGCATCCATGCCAAGATCAGTATCCAGGAAGGCAAAGATGCAGTGCTCGGTCTTTAACTGTCTCAGTGCCGAAGGCTCGTCACCAGCGATGGAAACTCGATAGCGGCCGTTCTCCTCGAGGGAGGCACGCATCATGGAGCCGAAACTGCTCTGGGGCGAAACCACCAAAACTGAAGAAGTCATAATGAAGTCTATCACTTTATAGAACGGCAATCAAGCGGGGAGGAGATCTTTCGGATTTGTATGAACAACTTGATTTTATTCTACACTTGTGCTATTTTAGAGCACGCCGAGACAAATCGGGAATTTCAACAGGAAATTGAAATACTTGCTCAATAGGAAAATTCATGCAACGCGAACGTGTTTCAGAAAATGTATTCTGGTTTCAAAGTGATGTTTATGCCCAAGTGACGGCCGGGGTGGTGGTTGGGCCGCAATGGGCGGTTGTGATCGACACTCTTGCCCTGCCCGATGAAACAATGCAGATGCGCGATTTCATCGAACGGGAATTGGGCGTGCCGGTTCGGTACGTGATCAATACCCACTATCATGCCGACCATGCATGGGGTAATTGTTTCTTTCCCGGCGCCACTGTGATCGGGCATTCGCGCTGCCGCGAACTTCTGGAGGAACGCGGCAAGCCTTCGCTTGAATCGGCGCGCAAGCAGAACACTGCGCTGCGTCAGGTGAAGATCATTCCGCCGCACATGACTTTTTCCAGCGGTGAGATGACCTTGCGCGTGGGAAAGAAGAACCTGATCCTGCTCTCCACGCTCGGCCATAGCGAAGATGGCATTGCCGTGCTCGTGGAGGAAGACCGTGTGCTGTTTGCCGGCGATGCATTCATGCCCCTGCCCTATCTTGTGGATGGCAACGTGGATGAGTACGTAGGCTCGGTCCGCAAGATCGCGAAAATGGGCCTCGAGAACATCATCCAGGGCCATGGCGATATCATCCTGCGCGGAGAGATCGATGCGGCTGTGAAGGAAAACTTGAACTACCTCACTGCTGTAAAGAAGACGGTGAAAGGTGCATTGCGCCGCAAGAATGCCGAAGAGTTTTTGGAAGAGGTCAGTATTGAGGATTGCGGCAAGAGCCGCGTGTATCTGGGCGGCCTGGCTGAGATGCTTCACCGACGTAACCTGCGCGCGCTTTATCATCAAATGCTCGAAGCAGGCGAGTAAAAATCATCCTAAAAAAAAGAGCCGGGCGACCGGCTCTTTTTTTTAGGATGATTGAGTTGGCTTTTCTGCTTCGCGTTTGGCTTTCAGCTTTCCGTTCAAACTGAAGGGCACCACGCGTTCATTGCCAGCAAGCAGATTTTTTATGTTCGGACGCAGCGCCCAAATCAGGAGTAATTCTGCAACAACGGCGTAGAGCACGTCCACCCATGGAGAGAGTCCCATGGCGGCGCGCACCACAAAAACGATGATGGCGAAGAAGGCCACGCTCATTGTGGTCACCGAGGCCATGCCTATTGTGAAAAACACGAACACGCCGAGCGGGAAGATGATTGCAATCGAGGGAGCCCAAAGCCCAAATGCCCCCCCCACGCTTGGAGCCCCTCCTGCCCCGCCGCGTAACCCCTTGAATTTTCCGTTGTCATCGTATTCCGGCAGGAAAATGGAGTGATTATGGCCAAGGATGGCGGCAATCGGGGCGAGCGCATGGGTCAGGTGGTGACCAGGCAGGAGAGCTTGCGCGATCCATACCGCTCCTGCACCTTTCAGTATGTCGAAGATGGCGGTAAAGAAGCCGGCCCAGAATCCGGCTGCGCGCATGGCGTTGGTTCCACCTGTGCGGCCGCTGGCTACCTGGCGGATGTCCTTGCCTGTGGTCAATTTAACGATCAATAAGCCGAAGGGGATCGAGCCAATCACGTATGCCGCGAGAATTACGCCAAAGTCTATCAAGGAATTCATGTCGGGAATACTCCTGAAATGGATACAAACGTTAACCCGAATCTTCCGGGCTGGTTACTCTACGTGAAGGTTCGCCTCAGAGGCCTTGCCGTTTTGAAAGAGGAACCCTCGTACCTGCCAACTGGAGCCGGCCGGTGAAAGGATGATATGCACCACATCATAGGCTGCCTCCGCAAGGTCGGTGGGCGAGGCCGTTTCGGGTCCGGATGGATGCGAGTGGAAGATGCCAAGCAGTTCGAGTTCGTTCTCATCGATCCATTCAAAGGCGTGTAACTGCTCGAGCGGATCCATGCGGAACTTGACCGGGCTTTGTTCCGCATTCGTGATAGGAATGACCGCCTCCACCCGGCCGGCGCGGCCTGCCAGCAACCCGCAGGCTTCGAGAGGCGCGAGCGAATCTATGTGGCGGGTCATTTCGTTGACCTGAGTTCGGGTCAACCAAAGAGATGCATTCATCAACGCAGGAAGACGGCGGCAATCCAGGCCAGCGCCATGATGACCAGGGGCTCCGTCACGGCGCGGCGGATCGGTGTGCCTTCGCCGGTACCGCCTGCCAATGAAGTGAGGGCGTAAAGCGGGCCAAAGAGAATCAATCCGAACTGCATTGGCGTGACCGGCCAATAGTGCAGTGCGGCCGCCAGTTGAATTGAAACCAAAGCGATGCCAAATGCCCACATGGTTTCCCAGTGACCGTGTAACCGCAAGCGCAGTGCGCGCAATGAAACGAGCGCGCCTCCGATGAAGACCGAAGGTAAAAGGATCACCAGACGCGGCTGTGTGGAAGCGAGTGCCACCACCAAAATGAGATAAACCGCGTAAGAGAGCGCTGTTAGCAGGGCAGTGGCCGCTGCATAGCTTGGGGCAGCTGGATCCACAGAAACATATTCCGCGAGGAATACCACCACGATCAGGAGCGCCGAAAGCCCAAACGCCACCCACCACGACCCGCCGGAAGGAAGCACGGCAAGCGGCACGCCGGTTACCAGAACGGTTAGAGTAGGCAGGAACCAATGCTCCAGCGTCGGGCCGCTACCGACGGCGGGATGGCTGCGCAACAGCCAGTCCATACCTGTGGCAGTCAGTCCGGCGGCAAAGATGGTCAGGATGGTGGTCAGGTTGACCGGGTAAACGAGGAAAAAATCCCCCAAGCTGAGGCGCACGTCCACTGCCGTTTCAGGGACGAGACGGGTGAGCGCGAAGACGAGCAGTACAGCGGATGTAAGCACGCTGATACGATTGGAATCGGGCAGGGAGGAGCGCTGTTCCATGCCCGAAATTGTACCACCGGCGCATCGGGCGATTATCTCGGTATGGTAAAATCAATCGGTTATGAACGCTTCTCAAGAATCGCAACCGCTTCCTCCGCCCCCGGGCGCGATCGGTGCCATCAAAGCCGGGTTGGATGTGATCTCAACCCACCTCTCTGCCATTCTCTTGCCTCTGGCTTTAGACCTCTTCTTGTGGTTTGGTCCACGATTGAGCGTGAAGAATATCTTTAGCGCCATGTATGCCCAGATGATCGTTTTTTATGAAACAAACGGCATGCCGGTGGATATTTTGAAGCAGGGTGAAACACAAATGATGCAAGCCCTAAGCCAATTCAACCTGCTGGCGTTCCTGCGCACTTTCCCGGTGGGTGTTTCCAGCTTGATGCAGGGAAAGACTGTCGAAGTAACCCCGCTGGGAATGCAGACGGTGGTCGAGATTGGGTCATGGACCTCGTTAGTCGGCTGGCTGGTTGTTCTTACGCTTCTCGGCTGGACGTTAGGAGCAGTCTACTTCCTCTCGGTCTCCCGTCTCGTGGGACGGCCGGATGCGCCTCGTCCCTTCGTGCGCACCATCACCCACAGCCTGCTTTTCTCAATCGGTTTTATGCTCCTGCTGTTCCTGCTCGGGATGCCGGTGCTGGTGGTCCTGACTCTGCTCAACCTGCTTGGTCCCTCTGTGATGCAGACCGGCCTGTTCGTGATCATGCTTTTTGCCTCGTGGCTGGTTGTGCCGATCTTCTTCACCCCGCACGGTATCTTTATGCGCGGCGACAATGCTTTGCGCTCCGTCTTGACCAGCCTGCGCATGTCGCGCTTCACCCTGCCTTCGGCCAGCATGTTCGTGCTGGCGTTGTTCCTCACTGCGCAGGGACTGAACATTTTATGGAGCGTGCCCACCGCCGATTCGTGGATGCTGCTGGTGGGAATTGCCGGGCATGCGTTTGTCACCACGGCCTTGCTGGCGGCGAGTTTCATCTATTACCGCGATATGAATATGTGGTTGAACATGGTGGCGGAGCGACTGAAGAACAGCGCCCCGCGACAGGCGCTTTAGACTCTTTATCCTGATAACGATGACTGGAGGTCATTGTGGCTGATAAGAACACAAATAATTACGATGTCAGTTCCATTCAAGCACTGGAGGGCATCGAGCACGTCCGCAAGCGTCCCGGCATGTACGTGGGCGGCACGGACATCAAGGCTCTGCACCACCTCGTTTATGAAGTGGTGGATAACGCCATCGACGAAGCGCTGGCCGGAGTCTGCACGCGCATCGACATCACCATCCACGCCGACAGCAGCGTGACCATCGAGGACAACGGCCGCGGTATCCCCGTGGGTCCGCATCCGTCCAAGAAGGACGCGAACGGCAAGCCGATGGAAACGCTGGACGTGGTCATGACCGTGATCGGCGCCGGCGGCAAGTTCGGCGGCGGCGGGTACAAGGTCTCCGGCGGTCTGCACGGCGTGGGCGTCTCAGCCGTCAACGCGTTGTCCGAGTGGATGATCACCGAGGTCAAGCGCGACGGCAAACACTGGCGCCAGGAATACAAACGCGGTGTGCCGCAGGGCAAGATCCAGCAGATCGGCAAGGTCAAGGACGAGACCGGCACCAAGCAGACCTTCAAATTCGACAAGCAGATCTTCGTGGAAGATTTCGACTATCGCTTCGACACGCTCGTGCAGCGTTTCCGCGAGATGTCGTTCGTCACGCGCGGCGTCACCATCCAGTTCGTGGACGAGCGTGCCAACCGCGAGATGACCTTCTATTTCGAAGGCGGCATCACCTCCTTCGTGCGTTACCTGAACCGCAACCGCGAGAATTTGCATCCGGTTGTGTACGTGGAAAAAGAGATCGAAGGCATCGGCGTCGAAGCCGCGGTCCAATATACGGATGCGTTCACTGAGTCGGTTTATTCCTTCGCCAACACGATCAACACCATCGATGGCGGTACGCATATGACCGGCCTGCGCTCGTCGCTGACACGTGTGATCAATGATTATGCGCGCAAGAACGGCCTGCTTAAAGACTCCGACCCCAACTTTACGGGTGACGACACCCGCGAGGGCCTGACAGCCATTGTTTCGGTCAAGCACCCGGGCCCGCAGTTCGAGAGCCAGACCAAAGTGAAATTGATGAACCCCGAAGTGCAGACCTACGTCACGCAGGTGGTGGGCGAGGCCTTCGGTACCTTCCTGGAGGAGAATCCACAGGCGGCGAAAGCCATCGTGGCGAAGTGTCTCACTTCTTCACGCGCGCGCGACGCGGCCCGCAAAGCCCGCGATCTCGTCATTCGCAAATCAGCGCTCGAGTCGCTGACATTGCCCGGCAAGCTGGCCGACTGCTCGGAGCGGGACTCCTCCAAAACGGAACTTTACATCGTGGAAGGTGACTCGGCCGGTGGCTCCGCCAAACAGGGACGCGACCGTCACTTCCAGGCCATCCTGCCTTTGCGCGGCAAGATCATGAATACCGAACGCGCCCGCCTCGACAAGATCCTCTCGAGCAATGAGATCAAGGCACTCATCTCCGCACTCGGCACCGGCATTGGAGACAACTTCGATGTGGAAGGCCTGCGCTACGGACGTGTGATCATCATGACCGACGCTGACGTGGACGGCTCGCACATCCGCACGCTTCTTCTGACCTTCTTCTTCCGCTACATGCCGCAATTGATCGAAGACGGTCACCTCTACATTGCCCAGCCGCCTCTGTATCGCATTGCGTACAAGAACAACGTCAAGTATGCCTACAGCGATAAGGAGAAAGACAAGACCCTCAAAGAGATGGCTGCGGCTGACAAGGCTAACATTCAACGCTACAAAGGTCTTGGTGAAATGAACCCCGAGCAGTTGTGGGAAACCACCATGAATCCCACCAACCGCACGCTTCTCCAGGTGAACGTGGATGATGCCGCTGAGGCGGACCGAACCTTTGACATGCTGATGGGTGACGCAGTGGATCCCCGCCGCCGTTTCATCCAAACCCACGCCAAGTCGGTGCGCAACCTGGATATCTAACCCTTGTGAGCTGCCCGCAAGATCGAACCCGTTTCCCCGTCAAGGTGGATGCGGGTTCTTTTGTTAACGGCTTTGTCATGGAAATACCATCCCATTCCCCGTCAAACAAGTGTAAAATTTTAGGACTGCCATGTTCCAGTCTCCACGTTTTCTCTCCATTTTGAACAGAACCCTGCAATGGATCAACGGGGTGTATCAAGCCGCGGCGATCTTTGCGTTTATAGCCTCCCTGGTCCTGGCGGCGCAATGGCTTCGGCTGCCGTTCGTAGGCGCGTTTTTCGAACAGACCATGGTCTTCAACGGTTTGAAGCCAGCCAGCGAGAATGATGGCTGGTCGCTGATCTCTCAATGGGAAAATTCAAACGATCACCTGGGTAATCAACTGGTGAGCGTTGCCGGCGTCGAGGTCCGTTCGGCGGCTGAGATGGCGGATGTGTTGGAGCGTTTTGTTCCAGGCGAATCTATTCCTGTGGTGATGCGCGAAGACGATGGTTCTCTCAAGGAATATACGGTTGCGTTGAGCAATTTTGCGTCCCTGCCGGATGGGCGCGTGACCCAGTCGTACATTTCCTATATCATTATTCCAAAGATCATCGGCGCACTTTTCCTTATCCTTGGAGTTTTGGTCTTTGCTTTCCGCCGCACCGAATCAGCGGGACGTTCGTTCTCCCTGTTTGCCAGTTCATTATCCATCGTAACGACGACTTTATTCGACCTCTCCTCCACGCATTGGTTCCCATTGTTGTGGACATTTGGTTTGGCCGTTTTGGGCGGCTCATTATTAGATCTTGCACTCAATTTCCCGCGTGAATTCAAGCCAATCGTCACCCGCCCGTATCTGCGTTGGAGCGGTTATGCGATCGGCACCCTCTTGACCGTGTATGCGGCCACAACGTTGTGGGATTATGCCAACCCGATCGCTTATTTTCGCGCATGGCAGTTTCTTTATATCTTTACCGGTTTGTGCGGCTTGTTCTTCATTGGGATGATGGTGTATCACGGCCTTGCGGCACAGTCACCGGTGGTCAAGTCGCAGGCGCGTACGGTGCTTATCGGTACATTGATGGGGCTTTCGTGGGCGATCTACTGGCTGATTAGCAATCCCTTTACGCAGGAACCATTCAACACAAGGATCTTCCTGCCTCTGGTCGCTTTCCCGTTGAGCCTGGGCTTCACTATTTTGCGTTTCCGCCTCCTTCAAACGGATGTCTGGCTTCGCCAGGGACTCGTTTATGCCGCGTTGACGACCGCTGTCATCGGCACGTTGGGGCTGCTGGCGTCCGGGTTGAGCCTGGTCTTTGCATCACTCTTCAACACCGATAACATATTCTTCATCGTTGGGTTGGTGTTCCTGATCGTGATCCTGCTGAACCCATTGCGTGCCCGCATCGAATCTTCTGTGGATGCGAGGTTCTTCCGCGGACAGCGTGCCTATTTGAAAAGCCAGCAGGATTTCATGCACACGGCTTCCAGCGCGGTGGATCAAACTGCGATCAGCCAGGCCCTGCGCGAGACGCTTATGTCCACACTGGGACCGGACCGCACGCATATCTACCTTTATGAACATTTGAACGACCAGTATATTGCCATGCCAGGACCGGACGGCCGCCCGACCAGCGACATCCGTTTTGCGGCGAACAGTCCGCTTGTGCAATATTTTCAGAGCTCGCGCATCCCGCTCTATCTGGACGGGGCCGACCTGGTTGAGTCCTTGCGGAGCGAAGAGTCCCGCCTGACCTTGTTGGGGACGCGGCTTTTCGTTCGCCTGCCGGGCAAGGGACGTCCGCTTGGCTGGCTGGCTCTGGGACAGCGTGTTTCTGGTCAGGCGTACACACCGCAAGAGTTGGCCTACATCGACAATTTGAGCGAGCAGGCGGCTGTTGCGATCGAGCGCGCCCAGACCGTTTCGGATCTCGAACGCCGCGTGTCAGAGATGAACGCGTTGACCCGTGTTTCGCAAGGTGTGAACATCACCCTTTCGTTCAATGACGTGCTTGAACTGATCTACGCACAGACCGCGCAGATCATCCCTTCCACAGACTTTCATATCACGCTTTATAACCGTCCTGGCGATTACTACTTCTATTCCTTCAGCGTGGAAAACCGCGACCGCCGCGAAGACCTGGAAAACAACCCGCTCCCGGCCAACTACGGCCTTGCCCAGGATGTGATTCGCAGAGGCCGCCCGCTGCTTACGCAAGATTACATCCGCGAATGCCAGGCCCGCAATGTGATCCCCGCTGAGGAAGGCGTCTATGCATGGATCGGTGTTCCCCTCAATGCCGGTGCCGAGACCATTGGCGCGCTGGCCGTGGGCAGCCGCGATGCCCTCATCAACTACACACGCGGACAACTCGACCTGCTGCAAAATATTGCCGACCAAACGGCCGGTGCCATCGTCAAGTCGCGCCTGCTTCAAGAATCTGAGCGACGTACCCGCCAGTTGACCACCCTGAATGAGATTACGCGTCAGTTGACATCCACACTCGAGTCGGAACCGTTGCTCCGTAACATTCTCGAGAACGCCGTTTCGATTTTGAACTGCGAAGCGGGCAGCCTCTTCCTCGTGGATGACCAGACCGATGAGTTGATCTTCAAAGTGACCGTCGGTCCCGTGGCTACCGACCTGCTCGGCAGGCGCCTCCCGCCCGGCTCGGGCATTGTTGGCCGTGCCGTGCAGACACGCCGCCCGGTCATCGATAACAACGCGCAAGTCTCCGGTTCACGCCATGCACAAACCGACCAGCAGACCGGCTTCCAGACCCGCACCCTGCTGGCCGTGCCTCTGCAAGTCAAAGACCGCGTCATCGGCGTGGTGGAAGTCATCAATCGTCGCGATGGGCTGCCCTTCGGCGATGACGACCAAAACTTGCTGACAGCCTTTGCCGGTCAAGCCGCCGTAGCCATCGAAAACGCCCGCTTGTATACCCTCACCGACCAGGAATTGGCCGCGCGCGTGGAAGAACTATCGGTCATGCAGCGCATTGACCGCGAGCTTAACGCCAGCCTCGAAATGGACCGTGCCCTGCGCATCACCCTGGACTGGGCCATGCGCCAATCGCGTGCTGATTCCGGTTTGATCGGCATGCTTGAAGAAGACGATCTGCGCATCATGGCCCAACAGGGATACGGCAACTACCTCGCCGGCTTTGCCGAAACCCCCATGCCGCTCGACCTGCCCCTGTTGCGCCGCGCCGTGGAAAGCGGACAACCTCAGCGTCAGGCGTTGGAGCCGGAGATGGGCGGAAGTGTCCTGCCTGATGCGCACGAACAGATCGTCATCCCGATCCGCCGCGAGGCGCAGGTGATCGGCTTGATGATGCTTGAAAGTCTTACCGAGACCGCGGAGGATATCTCCTTCCTCACCCGTTTGAGCGATCATGCCGCCATCGCCATTGCGAACGCACAGCTGTTCAACGCTGTGCAGGCCGCGAACATTGCCAAGAGCGACTTCGTTTCGTTCGTGGCACATGAGCTCAAGAACCCGATGACCTCCATCAAAGGCTACACTGAATTGCTGGCCGGCGCCAAGGTGGGACCGATCACCGATATGCAAGCCAACTTCCTGGCTACCATCCGTACCAACGTGGAGCGCATGTCCACGCTGGTCTCGGACTTGAACGATAATTCCAAGATCGAGGCCGGACGTTTGCGCCTTGACTTCAAGGCGATGGACGTGCCCGATGTGATCGATGAGGTCATCCGCTCCACCCGCCGCCAGATCGAAGAGAAGAAACAGGCCATCCAGCTGCAGATCCCCGAGATGCTCCCGCAGGTGTGGGCTGACCGGATCCGTGTGGGACAGGTGCTTACCAATCTCGTGAGCAATGCGCACAAGTACACCCCCGAAGAGGGACAGGTCATCGTTGGCGCAGAAGCCACAAACAACCAGTGGGACCCTGAAGGCGCAGCGCGCGTGGTCCACTTGTGGGTGCGCGATACCGGCATCGGTATCAACCTCGAAGACCAGCAAAAGATCTTCCAGAAATTCTTCCGTTCCGACGACCAGAAGGCGCGCGAAGCGCCCGGCACCGGTCTTGGCTTGAACATCACCAAGAGCCTGGTGGAAATGCAGGGCGGGCGTATCTGGTTCGAAAGCGAATTCCGCAAAGGCACCACCTTCCACTTCACCATCCCCGTGGCGGAAGGATAACGATCTGGAGTGCGGGCTTTCGCCCGCATTCCCGTTGGAAAAAACAATGACTCTTATTTCTGCAGTTGGACGAGCGCAAGCCCTGGACGGCCGTGAAGCCGGCCTGCAGGCCACACACCAGGCCCTTAATCGCCTTGGTGCGGTGACGCCCAACCTCGGCATCGTCATCTCCTCGAACCAATACCAGCCGCGCGAAGTGGCGGCCGGCGTTTCGAGCCTGACCGGCGATATGCCGCTGATCGGCTTCAGCGCGCCGGCCGGTTTGACCGGTGAGGGGGCGCACCCGCATTCTGTGGTGGTGGCCATGCTCAGCGGGGACCTGCGCGCCGAAGTCCACTGGCTGCCGGGCTACGCCCAAAGCGGACGTGAAACCGCCAACCGCCTCCTGCAATTGACCTCCAGCGAGATCCCGCAGCAGCAATCCATGCTTTTCTTCGCCGACGGATTCAACGGCGACGCAGAACAGTTATGCAATACGCTAGCCGGACGCTCACTGCCGATGATCGGCGGCCTCTCCAGCGGCGACCTGAACACCGGCTCCACGTATCAGATTGCCGGCACGCAGGCAGGCACCGGCGGTCTTGCCGCCGCGATCCTGCGCGGCAACGTGCGCATTGGGGTGGGGCGCGCACATGGCTGGGACCCGGTTGGGAGTCAGTTCCGCATCACACGTTCGCGCGGCTTCTGGCTTCGCACGTTAAACGGACGACCCGCCTCTGAATCGTATGCGCAGGTCTTTGGCTACCCGGCTCGCGAGTGGGCCTTCCCGCCGCTCAGTTATCTGGCACGCCTCTATCCGCTTGGCGTGGAGCAGGGCGAGCAGTTGCTCGTCCGCGCCCCGCTGCGCGTGGAAGCCGACGGCAGTTTCCGCATGAATGCCACCGTCCGCGATGGTGCGGATGCCTACCTGCTTGTGGGCAGCCGCGCCTCCTGTCAGGCTGCGGCGCAACGGGCGGCGCGCGATGCTTTGCTTCAACTTGGCGACGCAAAACCGGTCTTTGCCCTCGTGCTGGTGGATATTGCCTGGCAGATGCTCCTCAAATCGAGCCCGGGCGTCGAAGTGGCCGCCGTGCAGGATATCCTCGGTTCCGACGTGCCCATAGCGGGCGGCTACACCCTCGGCCAGATCGTCCCTTCGGAGGGATCGGCTGGGCCGCAGTTCCTCAACCAGCACATGGTAGTCATCGCCTTTGGCGAAGACCGATAAATAACCCGGTAAAAAAACCCACCCGCAAAAATTGCGGGTGAGTTTTTTTGTTGCGAATCGCATCTGCCGTGATCGCGGAGATGTGCGGCTACCGCGCCACCTTCACGCGCATTACGGCTCGGTCCTTGGCGCCAAAGCGATATTTGTATTCTTCGTTGCCTCGCATGAAATCCAACTCTGTGCGGCCGTGTTCGCAAGCCCACTGGATGACGTGCCCGAGCAGGACCCAGCCGGGCGAAAGCTCGATGAAGTCGCGGTTGACGCCGGAGTTGTAACCCCAGAGACGATTGCCATAATCGAAGTTGAACATGGCCGCGGCTTTCTTGCCGCCCACCTCAAGGAATGCCAGCCACAGCCAGCCTTTTTGCATGGCCGTGCGCGCCGTGGATAAGATCTGCGCGCGCATTGGCTCGGTTAGAAAGGCGGCTTTGGCGGGGTCTTGTGTCATCAAGGTGAAGAAGCCGTCCATCTCGGCATCGAGGGTGGCAGGGTCTTCCACGATGACGAAGCGGGCCGGAACCTCGTGTTCGGCGGCACGGCGCATTTTACGGCGGATCTCGTGACGTTGTTTCTTGTCGATGCCGGCCAGATAGGTTTCAAAATCTGCGGGGAGGGAGATGAACGGCGCAGGCTGGAAGATCTCCTGTGTGAAGTTCCAGCCGCGCTTAGCGGATTCAGTTTCGAGGGCGGCAATGGAGGCCGATGACTGGGGGACGTTGTAGAAATCGAGGGCCGACCAGCTTTGCGGGAGGGAGGATGCGAGAAAGTCCAGCAGGCCGGAGAGGAAGCGAGGCAGGTCAGCCGGGCGCACGATCAAGTCAAGATAGTCGGAGATCTCGATGGAGCCAAGCAGCAGGAGGGCGGGCTGGCCGTCGCGGTTGGCGGCGTGGAAGAGCGGGGCGATGCCCAGCAGTTCTTCGCCTTCGTGCGCGGTGACGATGCAAAGCGATGCCTGCGACCATTCGCCGCCGCCGAGGGTGAGCCACCAGTCGCGCAGGTATTCGAAATGCAGGAAGGGCGCGTCGGTGACGGCGTGCGTGAGAAGTTCGTTCCACGCGCCGGCATGAGGCGCGAGGCTTTCAAAATCGGTATGAAGTGTGAAGCGCATGAAGTTCCAGAAGAGGGCAGGAGTGAATTTCTTCCGAGTCTCTCGGAGATTGGGGCGGGATACCCGGGTTGGGAAGCGCCGTTGTTTTGAAGCCGGTCCCTACGGTGCTTCGCTGGTGAAATAGATCTGGCCGCCGATGGCGACGTAGACGATGTGGTTCGGACTGACCGCCATGGCTGTGAAAGGACCGGGCACCACCGATTCGTCTTTGACGCCGAAGATGGATTGCATTTCGAATGTGCGCAGGTTGATGCGATACACGTTGCGTCCGTCGGCATCGAGGATGAGCATGGCCAGATCAGGCGGGGCGGCGAAGGTCATTTGGTTGAAGTGCGCCAGCGCAAAGGCGTTGCGGTCGCCGTAGGCCGGGTAGGGGTTGACCAGCGGCACCGGCGATTCACAACGGGTGGGCGCTGTTTCGACACGGCTGAAGGTGCAGTGGGTCAGGCGGCCGTCGGCATGGAGCAGATAAAGCTCGTCGCCGCTGGCCGCAATGTCAATGGCATCCTGGATCTGGGGGATCTGTGCGCCGAAGAAGAAGTAGGGCTCATCAGAGAAGACGCTGTCTTGCCCGCCGTAAACCCACACGCCGTTGGATGGTGCATCAAGCACGTAGAGGCGGTTCGAGTCGAGACCCATTGCGGTCACACGTCCCCAGTTGGTGGGCGGCGCCGTCAGCGACATATCTTGTGCCACCTGCCCGGGCGCGCAGTAAAGCATGTTGCCGGCCGCATCCACACCGAGCACCGAGCTCTTCATGGTGTTGACTTTGGGCAGGATGATCACATCCACCATCGGGCCGACGGTGTAGTTGCCGTATTGGCCGGGGGCGCATTGGAAGGACGGGTCATATTCATACCCGCGGCCGGTGATCGAAACGCGCAGGATGCGTCCCTGCACGGCATCCAGCAGGTAGAGTTCCGATTCGCTGGCGGCCATGCGGCTGATGTCGGCATCGAGTTTGGCGGGGAGGGCCGGCGCGTAGGTGAGGCGCGTGATACCCAGCAGGGCATCGAGCCGCGACTGCGCCTGTTGTTTCAAGGCAATGGTGTCGCCGTTGGTGTTGAAGCTTTCGGCCTGGTTCACCTTCTGCAGTGTGTTCTCCCACAACTCGCGTTCGCGCACCGGGTCGCTGGTCTTTTGCGCTTCGTTGCGCAGGTTCAGGGCCTGCCCCATGTAACTTTCGTAATTGGCCGTGCCGCCGAGTTTGCGGTAGATCACGAATGCCGTTGTGACCACGATGATCGGCACGGCAATGGCAATGAAGATCATCACTGCGCTGGTCATGCTGAAGGAGGTGTCGGGGCCGCTATCGGGCAGCATGCGCGGGGCAAAGCGTCCGAATGCGGCGCCGAGGCGGTCCATCCATCCGCGCCAGGTTTCGAAGAATCGCACGGCAATGCGCGCCGCCTGACGTGTGCCCTCGGATGGGACGCGCGGTGCGGAGACTTTCTGCTCTTTGCGGGCCGGCGCTTCTTCCACTGGACTCGCAGCGGGTTCCGCTTCGAGCGGCTGGATCCTCGGGATGGAGGCGGGAATCTCGCGTTCGCGCAGGGCGGCTTCGGCCAGTTGTTCCACGAGGGCTTCATCGGCTTCGGGCGCGGACTGCGGCGGGATGGCGTAGGCCGAGGGCTGTCCTTCGGTGGGGGCATGCCCCACCATGTGGGCGGGATAGGTTGTCTCTGCGGGGGATTCGGCCGGTTCGGGCTGCGGTTCGGGTGTGGTTGGTGTGACCGTTGCGGGCGCGGAGGGCGCGTCACGCCGGGGGAGGCGCGCGAGCACCTCACCCGCTGGGGGCGGGGGCGGAGGCGGGGTTTCCGGCGCGGCGGAGGTGATGTCGGCTTGCGCGATGGTCAGCAAGCCTTGTCCCTCCGTCACCTGGATCAACGCCGCTGAAATGTCGCCGGCGAACGCGGACATCATGCGGCGATGCGCGATCTCGATGGGCTGTGTTCCGCGGTCGAGGGCGAGAGCGCCTTCCCATTCGCGCGGCAGGGTCTTCACGGGGAGCAGCAGGATGCGGTCGCCGGGTTGGAGTGCGGCCTGCGAAAAATATTGTCCGAAGGTTTGGTTGAGGCCGATCTCCTGGCCGGAGAGGGACGTGTCGTGGAAGTGCTGCACCTGTCCCGTGTTCGAGACTTGCACATGGGCCGGACCGCATTGCAGGATGGTGAGCGCTTCACCGCGCACGACCGCAAGGATGAGCGAGCCGACGACGTATTGTCCGCGGCTGGTGCTGGCGAGATTGCGTTCGAGCAGAATGCGGTTGACCGAATCGGCGGCGAGACGCAAGGCCGTGGTGAGCGCGCCGGGTGCGTTGTAGAAAGTGACGGCGGCCTCGCTGACGAGGTGCTGCACCTCTTCGTCGGGCAGGGGGCTGTTGCCGCCGACCGCAAGAGCCACGATGAGCGAGTCACGTTCGCGCCCGCGCGCAGGTTTGCGCGGAGGCAGGAAGCCCATCAGGCCGGGCAGGGTGGTTGATTCCTGTCCGTGGATGCGATGCAGGCCATAGAGTGTGAAGTCGAGCGGCATACGATGATTATACACACGAAACCGGCCTGCGAGGCCGGGTAAAGAAGCGATATGAATCAGTTTGCGTTATTTTTTCGCAGATATGGTTTTCACAATTGCCAGCAGGTCAGGGATTTCGTTTTTGACGATGTCCCAGATCGTCTCTTCGTTTACCCCAAAATATTCATGCGCCACAATATCGCGGAAGCCTGCGATCTTCCGCCATTTGACATTGGGATACTTTTGCCGTGTCTCTTCCGAAATATTCTTTACGGCTTCTCCAATGATCTCCAGATTGCGCAGGACGGCATCGAAATGCAATTCATCGTGGACAAAATCCTTGTAGCTCATCCCCTTTGTAAATTTCAAGACTTTCTTGCATGCCACCTGAATATCGGCAAGGTAGAGCGACTCGTCACGCGACATGGACCAGATCCTGCATGATATAGGGCTTCATGAGCGGCTTGATCGCCTTCGGTGTGACCAGGTCCACCTTGCGGCCAAGCAAGTCCTCCAGATAGAACTTGGTATCCATGTAACGGTCGAAGGTGGCTTTTCCACGAAACTCAACCAGGATGTCCACATCGCTGTCGGGTCTTGCATCCCCGCGCGCCACCGACCCAAACAGGGACAACGATTTGACGCCCAATTTCTCCAATTGGGCGCGGTGTTTGCGGATGCGGGTGATGACGGTCCTGCGGGTCATGTTTTGATTATACAACAGGAGATAAACGGATTTGTAATCGCCTTATCGCGGATATGACACCTGAACCTGAACGCGCCCTCAAAGTCTTCCTCATTATTCAAGACGACAGCCGTTTTTGCGCTGTCGTCTTTTCTTCCACTCGGGTAAAGCGTCATCCCCCCAGTCGGTGTGGACTTCTAGAAATACAGCATCTTGATGAACACCAGCTTCGGCTTCTCTTCGCGCAGAACCAGCTCGACCTCGCCGCCCTTTTTGAGCCCCATCAAGGCGGGATTGTCCGCGATGCGCGTGCGGATCTCATGCGTCTCGCCCTGGACCGAATATGAAAACCTGCCGTAATACACGCTCTTGTAGCGGTTCTTGCTGTCGCGCGAGGTGATGGTTTCGAGGTCGTGGATCTTTGCCATGACCGTGATCCCGTCGCGGAAGGTGGAAAC
>CAYNQA010000003.1:7685-30454 GCA_964399225.1 uncultured Anaerolineaceae bacterium | reverse complement strand
GATGCCTGCAGGCGGCGCTCACCGGCGATCAGGATAAAGTTCCCGCCGCGCGCCGGAGAGACGATCAGCGGCTGGATGACTCCATGCTCGCGGATCGAAGCCGCCAACTCTTCCAGGTCTTTCTCATCGAACTGGGTGCGGGGCTGGCGCGGGTTGCGCGTGATCGACTCGACCGGAACCTGCATCACGCCTCCCGCCGAACCCGCAGCGGGGCGCGCTTCGCTGGCGCCTCCGCCGGGGATCAGTGCGTCTAGTCCTTTTCCAAGGCCGGAATGTTTGGGCATGGTACTCCTTGATATTCTGTCATTGCGAGCCCTGTCAGGGGCGAAGCTGTCTCTCGTTCGAGGAGATCGCTTCGTCGCTCTGCTCCTCGCGATGACAAACAATAAAGTTATTTCGAGATGTTCACTTTCACGCCGTCGCCGCGCAGAAGTTCGCGCGCGAGCATTTCATAGGCATACGCACCCGGAGACGTGGGCGCATACTCCGCCACCGGCAACCCATACGAAGGCGCTTCGGCCAGGCGGATATTGCGCGGCACGATGGCGTGGAAGGCCTGCTTGGGGAAGTGACGGTTAACTTCCTTGATCACATCGTTGCCGAGATTGGTGCGCGAGTCGAACATGGTCAACACCACGCCGCGGACTTTCAACTCCGGGTAAAGCGCCGAACGGACACGCTCAATGGTCTGCGTCAGCTGGCCGAGCCCCTCGAGGGCGAGATATTCGCACTGGACCGGGATGATGACCCCATCGCGCCCGGCGACGAGTCCGTTCACGGTCAGGAGGCCGAGCGAGGGCGGGCAGTCGATCAGGATGTAATCGTAATTTCCGCGCACCTCATCCAGCGCATTCTTGAGCCGTGTCTCGCGCGCCAGTTCGTTGACCAGTTCCACCTCCGCGCCTGCGAGGGCAGGTGAAGAGGGCAGGATGGAAAGGTTGAGCCGTTCATTATGCAGAGTGAGCGTGGAGACCGGTGTTTCATTGATCAAAACATCGTAAATACTGCCTTCCACTGTGTTCTTGTCCACGCCGAGGGAGGAGGAGGCGTTGGCCTGCGGGTCGAGGTCCACGATCAGGACGCGCTGTCCGAACCGGGCGAGGTAGGCGCCGAGGTTGATGGCGGTGGTGGTTTTGCCCACTCCGCCTTTCTGGTTGACGAGGGTGTAGATGCGTGTCATTTTAGATTTTCGATTTCAGATTTACGATTTTTAATTTGTGATTGGCTAATCGCCATTCTATTGCAACACTTCCACCAAACAAGACTCGATCTCCTGTTTGGTTGGGATTCCATCGAGGCCGGCGCGTGTGACGGAGTGGGATGCGAGCAACGTCGCAAACCGCGCGGACTCCCACGGGTCACGGGTGGTGAAGAGACGGATGAAGAATGCCGTGGCGAAGATGTCGCCTGCGCCGGTTGCGTCCACTTCGGTCACGTCGTGCGCGCGGAAGCGGCGACGGTCGCCGTGCCAGTAAAGCACGCTCCCGGCCGCACCTTCGGTAACCACAAGCACGCGCGTGTGCAAGGCCATGTGCTCGATGCGCTCCATGTCGCCGCCCGCGTCTTCCATACTGAGCACAACCGCCCCGGCCTGTTCCAGCGCGGACGTGTCTTCCCACTGCACCGGATGGATGTGCCCCAAATCGTCCCAGCCGCGCATGAATCCCTGCGGGGTGATGCCGAGCAAGTCGGTAGCAAAGCCCTTCGGCAAAACAGGGACAAGTTCCCCGGCGATGGGTCCAAGGTGAACGATGCTGGCGCGGCGCCAGGCATCCGGGATGTGCGAATAATCGATCGGTGCGGCACGGTGATGTAAAACCTGTTTTCGCCCCCCGGCCTCGTAGATATTCTCAAACGTGGTGCTGTGCTCGGATGGGATCACCACGGTCGGAATTCCATCCAGTGCGGTCAGCGAGGTCTCTGCCCCGGCGCTGGTCACAATGCCCACGCGCAAACCAAGCGCGCGCGCCGTCAACGCAGAGTAGGCCGCCGTCCCCCCAAGCCGCGGACCAGACGCCGTGAGATCATGCGCAACGTGACCGATGACGAGATAATCCACCGGTTCCACAGGAACCAAAGATGACATGCGTAAATTATAGACGAAAAGATAAAGGATGGGGGAAGGATAAAACATCCCGAAGGGATGAAATGATTGTAGAAGAAGAGGATGAATAGGCCATAAAACCGCAGGGGTGACATGAGTTAGTGCGGCTCTCAGTTATCTCAAACACAAAGCCTCAAGGTTTTTTTATTTGTTCCTTTATGTTAAGTGTATTTTCCACTGCCGACATGAAAACAAAAAGGGCGGGAAAACTCCCGCCCAAAATATCTGCGTAATCCGCGCTGTCTGCGGATCATTCCTTCGGCACGATGGTCACCTTGCGGCGCGGCTCCTCGCCAACGCTTTCGGTGGTCACTGCGGGGTGTCCCTGCAGTTCCATGTGCACGATGCGGCGCTCGGCGGCGCTCATCGGTTCGAGCGTCACGCGGCGGCCCATCTTCAAGGCCTGGTCAGCCATGCGCTGGGCCATCTGGCGCAGCTGTTTTTCGCGGCGGGCGCGGAAGCCCTCCACATCCACGGTCAACTGGACGAACTGCTTCGCCTCTTTGCCGACCATCAGGCTCGCCACATACTGGAAGGCGTTCAACGTCTCGGAGTGGCGGCCGATCAGCGCACTCAGGTCGCGTCCGCGCACATCCACGTGGATGGAACGGCGGCCTTCGCGGTCCTCGCCATCGTAATGCGCCGAGACTTGCGCCTCGAAGCCGAGATGGTGGACGAGTTTGGAGACGACGGCCTCGGTCGTGTCGAGGACCGGATCGTGGACGTCAGATGCCCGGGCCGGGGCATCCGCTTCCCCGTCGGACTTCGAAGCGGGTGAGGGCTTGCTGGCCGGCTTCGCCGCTACAGGTTCCATTCCGGGCGGCGGGTTCACCGTCAGGCGTACGCGCACCTGGCGTCCGCCCATGCCGAAGAGTCCTTTCGTTCCGGCGTCGAGCACTTCCACCGAAACGTCGGCAGCGGTTAAGCCCAACTGTTCAAGGCCTTTTGCAAGCGCCTCTTCAACAGTGGGGGCAATGATTTCGAGTGTCGGTCGTTCGTCCATGTTGACCTCCCGTACGGGTTATTTCTTGGCGGGCTGGGGTTTGTTTCCGCCCGGTAGAAGGTTGCGCCAGTTGGCTTTGCCCATCATGGCATATTGAGTGATGCCGAGCAGGTTGCTGGTGATGAAGTATACCGAAAGACCAGAGGGAAAGGTAAGGGCAAACCAACCGAGCAGAAGCGGCATGTAGATGCTCATCACGCCAGTCATGGCTGCGGTCTGGTCGTTGGCGCCGCCGCTGGGGGGAGGTGTGGTGAGTTTGGTCTGCACGTAGGTGGTGAGGGCCACGATCAAGGCCAGCACCGGCAAGTGGAAGTTGATGCCCGGGATGTTCACATACTCGGGACGGCTCAGGTCGAACCACAGAAAACTGCTGCTGAGCGGAATCACGGAAGAGACATCCAGGAAGCCGCTGATACTGCGGGTGAGTTGCAACAGGGAGAACGGCGTGGTGGCCAGCGAGCGCGTGATGCTCTGGTAGAGCGCAATGATGACCGGTAGTTGGATGAACATGGGCAGGCAGGATGAGAAGGGGTTGATGCCCTTTTCGCGATAGATGCGCATTTGTTCCTGCGCAAGTTTTTCGCGGTCTTTCTCGTATTTCTTTTGTATGGCCTGCCAGTCCTTGTCGTTCTGCAGGTCTTGCATGGCCTTGGCGCTCTTGAGTTGCGCTGCGTTAAGAGGCCAGGTAACGAGACGGATCAGGATGGTGAAGAGGATGATGGAAATACCGAACGCGCCCGGTACAGTTCCGAGCAGGTTGTAGATCCAGAGCAGGCTGTTGACAAAAAATGAAACGAAGGTATCCCAAAGCATGAGTTATTTCTCCGGTGTGAACGACCAGGCGACCTTGCCGTCGATGTCGAGGGCTACAAGCAAGACACCGGCTTCGCTTTGGAAAGGTGCAACCAGGATGATTTCGCCCGAGGCAACCGCGGGGGTGTAGATCTTGCCATCCAGTTGCTCGATGCTGAAGGCCGCCTCACCCGGCACGAGCGAATAGATATTGCCGCTTTCGGTGACGAAGACGACCTGGCCATTGATCAGGAGGGGCGTGGCGAGGATGGCATCATCGGGTTTGGTGGAGTCGGCGGCGGGGGTGCCATCGGCGGCATGGATGGCGTAGAAGTTGCCACCAAGGTCGCCAAAGTAGAGCACGCCGTTATCGAACAGGGGGCCTCCCCACATGAAATCATCGACCGGGGTGCTCCATTCGATCGAGCCGTCTCCGCTGTTGATGGCGTTGATGGTTTTTCCAAAGGTGCCCACGTACAAGAGACCGTCGCTGAAGCCCGGGGTGCCGGTGATAGCGCCATCCAGGTCTGCCACCCATTTGAGTTCGTTGGTTTTCATATCCACAGCGTGGAGGTGATGATCGAGGGATGGGACGTAGATGGTGGTGCCGTCGCTGGCGGGCTGAGACCAGAGCTTGCCGCCCAGGTCTACCTTGGTCACCAATTTGTCGGTGCCGTCGGCCAGCAGATCGAAGACGTAGAGGTTGCCATCAGCGTTGGGGGCGTAAACCATGTTGTCCACAACGAGCGGGCTGGCCACCCAGTGATCGGCGGCGTCGCTGAACGACCAGGTGTCTTTGCCGGTTTCGGGGTCAACGAGGAAGAGGGTGTGGTCGGTGCCGCTCGAGCCGATCAACAACTGGCCGTCCACGGTGAAGACGGGGTTGGAGTTGAAAAGCAGTTTGGCGGATGATTTTTCGGGGAAGCGCCAGAGTTCTTCGCCATCCTTGATGCGGATGGCATAAACAACGGCGCCGTTGGTGAGGTAGGCGGCGTTCTGGTCGGCGGCGAGGCCGGGCCAGGTGGCGGTGGGAGGTGTCCCGCCGCAAGCGCTGAGCAGGGTTGCCAGCAATACAAGTGCCGCAAGCAATACAAAGCGGTTGGATTTCATTGAGTCTATTGCTCCTAGAGAACGGGGTCGTAACCCCCGGGGTTGAACGGGTTGCAGCGTAACACGCGCCATGCGGCCATGAACGAGCCTTTGAAGGCGCCGTGTTTATAGATCGCCTGATAGCCGTAATGTGAACACGAGGGATAGAACCGGCACGTGTTCGGCGGCATCATGCGCGAAAGGGTCATTTGATAAAGGCGGATGAGGGAGAGCAGGATGAGTCGGGGCCAATAGAACGGCGTGCGCGGCATGTCGCGCAGACGGGGTTCATTTGGATAATCCTGGGGGAGGTAGTGCTCAGAGTGCATTTGGGGAAGTGAGAAGGCGGGCGCGCTTTAGCAGGTTGCGCAAAGCCGTGTCGGTTTCTTCAAGGGTGGCGTTGACCAGGGGCGGGCGTGCGATCAACAAGAGGTCGCACCCGACTGCCACGTCTGGGATGATGCGCTGCATGGCGGCGCGCATGAGACGCTTGGCGCGATTCCGCCGTACAGCGGTTCCCACAGTCCGCCCGGCAGCCACGCCAACACGGACCTTGGAATGGTCGCCGGCCTGGGTAATCAACACAACAAGCGGGTGGGCATAAGACTTACCAAAACGCCGCACCCGCTTGAAGTCGGTTGACCGGGTCAGGCGGAATCTTCGTTGCAACCGCGCTACCCTATACGTGGTTTATGGCTTACCAGCGCGTCTTCTTGACGTGCTCGTTCATGGTGACGGTCAGCTTATGGCGGCCTTTGAGGCGGCGGCGCTTGAGCACCTCGCGCCCGTCGGCGGTTGCCATGCGCGCGCGAAAGCCGTGCACACGCACGCGGCGGCGGATCTTGGGTTGATATGTTCGTTTTGGCATTGAACGTTCCTCTACTGAAAATTGCAACTCCCCGGGGGAAGCTGTTGGCAGTTGAAAGTCCGCGTTTTTCGCGGACAGGCACGGGATTATACCGTAACGAATCGGATTCGGTCAAACCGAATCAGCGTTTTTCCTCGTCCCGTTCGGGGTGGCTTTTGGCGGAGAGGAGTTCGGCCAGTTTCTGGGCGCTTTCCGGTGTGGTGATGGCGAGCACCTCGTCCCATTCCTGGAAGGTGGTGGTGCCTCGCGGCAGGGTCACCACGCCGTCGCGGATGATGGCGGCAATGACGCAATCCTGCGGCAGGCCAAGGTCCTTGATGGGTTTGCCAAGGGCTAATGCACCCTTTTCCACTTTTTCTTCCACCAGTGAGTAGCGTCCGCGGCGCAGTTTGAGCAGGGTCATCATGTCGCCAAGCGAAACTTCTTCGCGGATCAAGCTGGAGAGCAGGTTCGCCGTGTTAAGGGCCACATCCACGTGGAAGTTTTCGTTGAAGAGCCAGACGTTCCGCGGGTTGTTGATACGTGCAATGGTGCGGGGCACGTTGAAGAGCCCGCGCGCCATGAAGCACAGCGAGAGGTTGACCGCATCATCGCTGGTGCATGCAGCAATGGCATGCGCCTGGCGGATGCCGGCGTCATCGAGGACAGTCGGGTCGGTGGCCGCCCCTTCATAAATGACCTCGGTGGGCAATTCCTGATGCAGGTGTTGCAACAGTTCACGGCGATGTTCGATCAAGCGAACTTTGTAGCCTTCAGAGAGGAGCAGGTGGGCAAGTTGGGCGCCGGTACGTCCGCCGCCAGCGATGAGAATAAACATGTTATGCCTCCGCTCCTTTTTCCATGCGCGCGCGCAGGGATTGGAATCCCTCGAATGTTGCGCTGACATTCAGCAGGTCGCCGGTTTGCAAGGTGGTGGAAAGATCCGGCAGGATGGCGCGCCCGGCGCGTGTGAGCGCCACGGGCAGTGTGCCTTTGTTCCCGACGCACAATTCGTTCCATGTGCGGCCAGACCACGCTTCAGGGATGACCAGCTCGTAGATCTCCACTTCGCCATTGCCTGCGGAATAGACCGCGCGGGCCGACGTGTTGGTGAGCAGTTCCTCCACACGCTGTGCGCCCCAGGCCGTGGAGCTGACGGTCTGCAAACCAAATGCCTCGAGCATGTAACGCATACGCGGATCGTAATTGCGGCAGACGATGACCGGCACGTTGAAGACAGTACGGGCCGCATGCGAAACCACCGCGTTGAGCGTATCGGAATTCGTGACGGCGGCCAGCCCATCGGCTTCCTTGATCCCAGCCCGTTCGAGCACCTTCTCAGACATGGCCTCGCCGTGGACGGTGCGTCCGCGATAATCGGCGGGCAGGCGTTCGAAGGCGTTTTTGTTCTGGTCCACGATCACGACCTCGTGGCCGCTGTTGCTCATACGGACAGCCAGCTCGGCGCCGACACGTCCACAACCAACAATAATGAAGTTCATTCCTCCTCCTTTTTTTCGGAGACGATATAAGGCACATCGGTGATCACGATGCCCGGTGTGGCCAGCAGTTCTTCGCGCAAAATACTGGCCGTATTGGTATGCAATGTTTTTTCCCACGGTGTAGTGGAGACGAATTGCGGCACCACTACAGTGATGACTTCGTTGGGCTGGCGCTGGTTCATCAGTTCGTTGATGTAATCCAGCAGTGGTTCGATGAATTGACGGTAAGGCGAATCGAGCATCACCAGACGGACGCCGTCGCCCCACTTTTCCCATTTCTTCTGAAGTTTTTCCGCCTCAGCCGGTTCGATCAGGATGTGGACAGCGGTTACGTCGTCTGAGAGCATGCGGGCGTAACGCAGGCCTTCCAACGATCCACGGTGGATCCCGCTCAGGGGTAGGATGACGCGATGACGCGGTGTGTGCGGGCCGGGACCGCCGTAGTTTTCGAGCGAGAGTTTGGAGGCAACTTTGGCATAATGGCGATGGATCAGCCAGAACAGAATCATTAATGTCGGAGTGAGGATCAAAACCACCCAGGCGCCATCATGGAACTTGGTCACAGAGAACACAATCATGACGATGAACGTACAAACCGCGCCAAATCCGTTCACCAGCATTTTGTACTGCCAGCCTTTTTCGTAATGCAGGGTCGAGCCGCGTTCTTCGATGTGTTCGCCGGTTTTGAGTTGACCGATCTTCCACCAGCGGCGCGCCATGCCGCCTTGCGACAGGGTGAAGGAAAGGAACACGCCGATGGCATAGAGGGGGATCAGGCGCGTTACGCTGGCCTGAAAGATTGCCACTAGGATCGAGGCAATCACCGCCAGCGCTACGATGCCATAGGAATAGACCAGGCGCGAACCTCGATAGGTTAATTGACGCGGCAGGAAACCATCACGAGCGGCCAATGCGCTCAAACGTGGAAAATCTGCAAAAGCGGTGTTGGCCGCCATGATCAAAATAACCGTAGTGGCGGCAATCAGCAATAGATAAAAAATGCCCCGACCGTGGTAGATCGTTTCGGCAAGCTGGGATATGACGGTGACCGTTTCCGACGGTACTGCGGCGATCTCCTTTGTGAGAAACGAAATGCCAAGGAAGAGCGAGCCGAGGATCAGCGACATCCAAATCAAGGTGATGCCGGCGTTCTTACTGCGCGGCTCCTTAAAAGCAGTGATGCCATTGGAAATAGCCTCCACCCCGGTCAGTGCGGTGGTTCCACTTGAAAAGGCGTGGAGAAGCAGGAAAGGGGTAATGGCCGCCAATTCTTGGGGCACTTCGAAATGCGGAGGGTGTGGCACTGTGCCCAGCGTGCCGGTGAAATAGCGGACAAACCCGATGCCGACCGTTAGGAACATCATGCCAACAAAGAAGTACGTGGGAATAGCGAAGGCTGTCCCCGACTCTTTGACGCCGCGCAGATTCATCAACATGACAAAGCCTATAAATCCAATGGCCAGCCACACGCGCTCTTCATACAACTGGGGGTAGGCTGAAACGATTTGTGCCACGCCAGAAGCAATGGAGACTGCCACAGTCAGGATGTAATCGGTCAGCAGGGCCGCCGCCGCCATAAGAGCGGGGATCTCGCCCAGATTGTCGCGCGAGACGATATAGGCCCCGCCGCCATCGGGGTAGGCATGAATGGTCTGTTCATAAGAGAGGGTGACAATCGCAAGCAGGATAACGATCGCCATGGAAATGGGAAAAACATATCCAAACGCGGCCGTTCCCGCCAGCGCCAGGATCACCAAAATTTCCTGCGTGGCATACGCTGTGGAAGAAAGCGCATCCGAGGCAAACACTGCCAGGCCGACCGCCTTGCCGATGGTTTGGTGCGGTGCATCCGCAGTGGCGAGGGGACGTCCGATCAGCCAATGGCCGAGGGACCAACGTGGAGCGTTCTTCGCTTTTCGGTGAATGATGGAGGATGGGGAATGTGGTTCAGGAGCAATGGTAGACATGCAAACTCGATTTCTGATAACCGGCAAAAATATAGCCCCTCCAAATGAAGGGGGCAGGCCGGTATTATAGTACAAATTTGGAGGGAATCAGGAAGAGGCGGGATCCTTTGGCTGGGCCAGCGGTACTTGCAGGAAAAAGGCGCTGCCCTTGCCCAACTCGCTTTCCACCCACACCTTGCCGCCATGACGCTCCGCGATCGAACGCACGATCGCCAGCCCCAAACCTGTGCCGTGTTGTGCGCGCGCCTCGCGCTGTTTACCCCGGTAGAATTTCTGGAACAGGTTTGGCAGATCACTTGGGGCAATGCCAATACCATTATCGCGGATCTCAAACGTCACATCCGAGCGGCTCGAGTGAACACGGACACGTACCTCTCCGCCTGCAGGGGTGTACTTGATGGAATTCTCCACCAGATTATAGATACCCTGATGCAGAAGTGCCTGATCGGCCTCCAGCGCAGTTTGCAGATTCGGATCGATCTCCGTGTTGAGCGTGATGCTTTTTTGGTTTGCCTGCAGTTGCAGCGCGCCCACCACACGTTCCACAATGTCACGCACCGAAACATTCTCCACCTGCAGCCCCACACCGATCTCGATGCGGCCCAGGTCGAGCAGATTGTTCACCAGCCTCGACATGTTCTCCACGCCCGAGATGATCTTGCGCACATATCCCTGCTGTTGCTCGTTCAGTTCCCCGACCATTTCAAGCATGGTGGCATACCCGCGCATCAACGTCAGTGGCGAGCGCAGATCATGGCTCACCGTGGCGACAAATTCCGACTTGAGCGAATCCAACTCCTTGAAGTGAGTCACATCGCGCAGCACGCAGACACGGCCCACGGGTCGTCCCTCGGCCACAACGGATGAGGCCGTAGCAAGATAGGTCCGCCCGCCGGGGAAGACCACCTCCACCGACTGCTGTTTCTCAGAGGGCGTGGCTTGTAATAGACCTAACAGGGATGCCTGCTGAATGAAGGAGGCGATCGGCTCCCCTTCGCCGGTCCCAGAGGGCATGCCGACCAGACGTCCAGCCGCGGGGTTGGCAAGCAGCAGGCGGTTTTGCGGATCGATCACAAGGACGGGATCCGGCGTGGAGTGAAGGATGGCTTCCAGTTGGCGGCGGCCCGCCTCCACGTTCAGGAAGAGATGCGCGTTCGCTGTGGCCAGCGCGGCCTGGCCCGCTAAAGTCGTCATGAAGCGCGCGTCTGATTCGGTAAATGTCTTGGGTTGGTCGTAGGCCACCCACATCACGCCGTAGAAACGGTTCTCATGACGCAACGGAACGGCCAGGAGCGATGCCGGTTGGGGCTTGCTCGGGTCCAGGTCAAGCGTGCGCGTGCGGGCCACATTCGGAAGGACGATCCGCTCCTGTTGTTGGATCTGGTTCAGAATGGGCTGGTCCATGTGAGCGTATTTTTCGCCGGCCGGCCCGAGGCTGAATCGCGACGGGAGTTCGATGGATGTCTTGGGCAGGATCGAGGGGGAAAGCACCACGCGGACCGCGCTTGCGCCGCTGACCAACGCAGCCTCCAGCACCGGCTTCACGGCATCCTGCATTTCGAGACTCGAGGCCACACCCTGACTCACTGCCAGCAGCCGGTTGAGTTCATCGAGGCGCGCTTGCAGGCTTACGCGCATCTGTTCGAAGGCGCGGCGTAACTGGCCCACCTCATCCACGCCTTCGGGGGCAAGGGCATGGTCGAGCTTGCCCTGGGCAATTCGATTCGATTCGGCGGCCAGGGATTGCAGGGAGCGTGTCACCACGCGCAAGCCGAGACGCAGGGATACGAGGGCGAAGACAGCCATGACGAGGATCATGGCCGAAAGAGGCGTGGCAATGCCGAGCGAGAGTTGCTGTGCCTGCCAGGCCGGAATGCTGAGGGCCACTCCCCAGCCGTTGCTGGGAACAGGTTGGTAATAAACGAATTGACGTGTGCCGTCGGATGCTGTGCCGGTATCGAAGTCTGGATCTTCGCCGCGCAGACCATCATACGGGGTCATTACCAGATCGGGGTTGGGATGGTAGAGGATGCGGCCTTCCTCATCCATGAGCACGCCTGTGCCTTCGAGCGCGTTCATGCCTTGCAGGCTTCCCACCAGCGGTTGTGAAAGCGGATTGGTGCCAATGTCGGAGCGGGCAACCAGCACGCGCTGCACGGGCTGTCCCGCCGGGCCGATGCCCGCCAGGAACGAAACACGCGCCGCGCCGCTGCCATCTGCGGCAGGAGGAATGGTGTAGATCTGGGCTGGCACGCCCTCGGCCGCAAAGCCGATGCCGGCATCTTCCTCGGGGAAGAATTGCACACCGGCCAAAGTTTCAGATGGGTGACCACCCAGCACGGTGCGCGTGGATACATCCACCACCACCACTTGATCGAAGTAGGGACTCGAGCGCATGGCCTGCGCCACGATGGCGGAAAGCTCCGTGCTTTCGGCGGTAAGCAGGCGCGGATCGGAGGCGATCTGGACAGCGAGGGTCTGACCCGTTTCGAGGAGGAAGGGAACCGTTTGTGATGCGGCGTCGGCACTGCTGGCGAGGCGGTCTTCCAGCATTTCGCGGGCGGCACGTCCGGCCACCACCCAGTCGCCGATCAACAGGGTCAGCAGGAGGATGGAGATGATGGATCCAGCCCCATACAGATACCGCGACTCTAAACTGGTCTCTGCGGGAGAGGGCTGAAGAGGCAGGTCGCGTCCCCATGCCGACGGGAAAGCGGATACCAGGATCTGAACGACCAGACCGCCGAGCAGCATCTCCCCGCCAAAGGCAAGGGTGGCGGCGCCGGCGTTGCTTAATGCATAATCGAGGCGCACGGCGGGGATGCCCGGCACGCTGAAAAACGCGCCAGTGATGTAGATCAGTGTATGCAGCGGGATGAGGAGGAGCGCACTCACCAGCGGCTGGCGAATGATGCGATAGGAGACAGTGCGATAACGCTGGCGCACATTGACCGCGAAAAGGGTCGCAAGCAAGGCCAGGTCCAGGATGCTGAACAGGCTGTGCGTATCCCACATGCCGCGCAGTAGACCGGCGAACGCTCCGAGAGCCGCCGCCCCAAACGGCCCGAGCGGACCGGCTGCCAGCATCCATGGCAGGGCGGAGAAGAGCATGAGAGACGGAGGCTGTGTTTCAATGGGCAGGCCGGGAATCGTCAACCCCGAGGCGGAAGGCAGGCGGATGCCCAGAAACAGATTGAGCAGTGGAACGAGGATGAACAGCGCGAAAAACATCCCCCAGAAACGGCTGTTAAGCGGCGGCTGAAAACTTCGCCAGCGGTATAGAGAAGCAACAATGAACCCCAGAAACACGAACCAAATCACCCAGCCAAGGAGCGTGGGGGCGGGCAATCGAAAAATGCCATCGAACAGAGAGCCGATGAGTTCCATGGAAGGATGGGCTCGATTATAGTCTTAATTGTTTTGTAAGAGACGACATTTCAAAATTGGAGGGCATTGTAAATGGGCCGCAAACGCCAAAAATGCTGGAAATAGACCGGCCCCCTGGCATGAGTTGCAGTTCAATTTCCGTCTTGGTTCTCGCGATACATGCCCTGATATTCGGGCGGGAGCAAACGCGCCAGTTCACGCATGATGCGCTCGGTGCCCAACCGCAACGATTCGTGACGGTCTTCGCTGGATTCAAGTTGGAAGGGCTTGCCAACCGCCATTGTGACCGGCGTGCGCCTGCCCCACTTTTTGAAGTTGTAGATCAGTGGATCCTCGGTGCCGGTCACCGCGATCGGGATGATGGGTACATTGGCTTTCAGCGCAATGAAGGCGGCGCCATTTAACCCCTCCTCGAGACCGCCCGCCAAACTTTCGCGCCCCTCCGGAGCAATGGATACGAAACGCTTCAGTTCAAGCGCTTCGAGCGCGCACGAAATGGCGCGACGGTCTGGCCGGCCGCGGTGCAGCCAGATCGTCCCGTACATGTCGCCAAGCACGCCGATCCATGGGAAGTCATCGTGCAGGTTGCTCGCGCCGAGCGGATCGATCTGCCAGGTGGGCAAACGCGAAAAGATGACAACCACATCGGCATCCCCGAGGTGGTTGAGCACGATCAGGCCGGGACCCTGCCGGGGAAAGTTTTCGAGTCCGCGCACGGTAAGACGAATGCGCAAAAAGATCAACAGACGCGCTGCCAGCCATAACGCCTTGCGCGCGATCATACGCGCCAGCGTGTATTGGGGCAGGCGGGTCAACTCGGGCTGAAACCGTTCAGCAACTGGTTTAGGAGGGAGCGATTGCGGATTCTGCATAGACCCCGCGGTATTCCTCGGGCAAAAGCCCGGCAATGTGATTCATCACCAGGTCGGCGTTGCGCTGGCGCGCTTCATGCCGTCCGGCGCCTTTTTCGATGGCGGGCAACGGAACAGGTTTGCCGATGCGTAATTCCAATTGAGGGCGCTCGCCCCGCCGGGCGCGCTGCCAGAAATCATCGGTGGTGCCAACGATGCCGGCTGGCACGACCGGCACACCGGTCTCTTCGGCAATGAAGGAGATGCCCGGTTTGGCGCGCCGCATGGCCGTGACGTGCGAACGTCCGCCCTCGGGCGCGATCAACAATGGATGGCCGGATGTGATGACGCGCACCACCCACTCGAGCAGGGCGCGGTCGTAATCGCCGCGATGGACGGGAGTCACGCCGTAAAGGCGCAGTAACTGCCCCTGACCGGGTTTGGCGAATACATCGGATGCGCCGATGATCTCCAGCGTCTCGGGCCAGAAGGCGGCGATGAACGGGGGATCAAAGATCGAAACGTGGTTCATCGCCACAATGTAAGGTTTGCCATACGGTACGTGCTCGCGGCCCGAAATTTTAACCGACCCAAGCACATGAAAAATGCCGCGAAAGAGCGTCCGCAGGAACGGCCGCATCAGGCGCAAGCGCAAGGGCACGCGATAGCTACCCATTGCAGAGTGCCGTCACCTTTGCGATCACTTCTTCAATGCTCATGTGGTCCGAGTCGAGCAGCACCGCATCCTCGGCGGGCCGCAAGGGCGCCACCGCACGGGTTGAGTCGATGTGATCGCGTTCGCGCACTTTGTTGAGGATCTCGTCATAATCAGCCTGCCCGCCGCGTGCAATGATCTCTGCATAACGTCGGCGCGCGCGTTCCTCTGCGGATGCGTCGAGGTAGATCTTCAGGTCTGCTTCGGGCAACACCACTGTGCCGATGTCGCGTCCAACCATCACAACGTTTCCGCGCTGACCGATACGCCGCTGTTGTTTGCTCAACGCTGCGCGAACTCCGGCATATGCCGAAACCACCGAGACGTTCGCGTCGATCTCCGGTCCGCGCGTTTCCCAGGTGATGTCGCGCCCTTCGATGACAACATCGCACGCGCGTCCATCCGACTTCGAAGCGGGCGCCACCTCGATGGGCGTTTCCTCGGCCAGGCGTGTCACTGCACCCTCATCGCGGAGATTTACCCCGCGTTGCAAGGCGAGCCACGTCACGGCGCGATACATGACGCCGGTGTCGAAGAACAGGTAGCCGAGCGAGTCGGCGAGACGTTTTCCAATGGTCGATTTGCCAGATGCAGCAGGACCGTCTATGGCGATGATGGATGGGGGTGTTTTCATCAGGGATCGGTGAGGAGAGAGATATGATTGAGGCGCGCGTGTGTTTGCGCGGTCCTATTCTGAATCTACGAATAGATCATTTCGTGCCCAAAAGATGATCGTCTCGTTGGCGATCGGCACTTCGCGGAACGTGATCCAACGCAGAACGTTGTACGGGCTGAGCGTTTCCCAGCTGGGATATTGGCGCCAGTTGAAATCCTGTCCACGATAGGATGCGCCGAGTTGCAGTTCTTGCTGCAGGGGGGTGATGACCATCTCGGGTGTGGAGGCCGGGTCGAGCGCGGTGACCGGCTGCGGGTCATGGAAACGAAGCGCCCAGAACAGGGCGGGCGAATCGATACCCTGGATCAGCACCTGCAAGTTGTGCGGGTCGCCGGTGGCCCATTCTGAAATGTCATCGGCGGTTTGGGCAAGCATGCCGGCCTGTGCGATACGCGGGGATGAGTCCCACAGTTCGGCGGCGATCAAACTGCGCAGACCAGTGGCTCCCCATGCCGCACCAAGAGTGTAGAGACCAAGCAGGATGCTCACACCCCATGTCGCACCGCTGCGGGCGATGGTGGTGGACCAGCCCATGCCAACAAGCACCACGCTGGCGATCAGCAGCAGGATGGCTCCAATGAACAGCCCCAAGCGTGTGTTTGCCTGCGGGGACGGGAAGGGCGTGTAGTACATGGCGTTCAAGTCCACCCAGGCGAAGGCGAGCAGGACGATCGTGAAGAGCACCACGCCGGCGGTCTCGAGACGGTCTTCTGGAAAAACTCGGATGTGGCGAGAAATTTCGAGCGCCGCCAAGGCCCAGAGCGGAACCAGCAGCCAGATCAGATCGGCAGGCTGACGGGCGGGGTAAAAAATGACGAGAAGAAAAGCCACGATCCCCCATAAGCTCAAGCGGATAATGCGCTGGCTGCCGTCCCACCAGCCGCGCACAATGGCAATGAGCGCAAAGATCACACCGAAGAACTGGTATGCGCCGACTGCCAGAAACATGCGCGAGGATGGGACGGATGATGGCATGGCCCAGCCGCGAATGTAAGCGGGCAGGGAACCCATCCAGGCGCCGAGCCCTTGCGGGGCGAGGAGCAATAGCGAAGAGACAACGAGCAGAGTGGCAATCAGGGCGGTGAGCAGTGAACGGTAATCTGTACTCGGCGATCCGCTATCTGCCAGCGTTGTTTCAGAGGCAGGTGCCGCTTCGCTGGGATTTTCTTTGCTGGTATCTGCACCCGCTTCTCCTTGCGTGCGTGCCGACATGAACTGCGACAACATCCAGGCTAGGAGCAGGCCGAGGAGGCCGGGCCAGAGAGCGGGTCCAGAAAGAAGCGCGAGGGCGGCGAAGATGCCTGCAAGCACGGAACGGCCGTGCAGGAAGAATCCAGCCGCGACCAGGACAAACGTCAACGCCAGAATGGAACTGCCCGCCTGGCGAGAGAGGGCCACCAGGGCCGGGTCAATGGCAAGGAAGAAGGCCAGGATGAGCGCAGGGCGGGCCTTGAGCCGGTCGCGGAAGAGTGCGGGCACCAGCGGCAGAAAACTTCCCGCCAAGGCGGGAAGCAGGCGCGCCAGAAAATTGGTGGAACCAAATACGAAGAACAGGATCGCGCTGATGTTGATGTAAGCCACGTTCGAGGCGAGCGCGGGCCTGGCTCCCTGTGAAATGTCAAGTGCTTGCAGCGCCAGCGTGGCCTCGGCATCGGTGAGCGGCAATTTGCCGAGCAGGGTGATGCGCAAAGCAAGGGCGATCAGAAACGCGGCGGAATATGCGATCGTTTCATTGCGGGAGGGTCTGGAATTCATGCAGTAATTTTAGCATGAAAGCCAAACTGCCCGCCCGGTGATGGGGATGGATGTATGAGACAAGAGATGACAATCGTTACATTCCGGGAATCGAATGTGTTCCTATAATGTATTCAGGTTTATGAATATGAAAAGATCATCCCTTCCCAAGATCGCTGAACAGATCTCATCCCCGCTGGCCGCCATTGCATCGCCCCAACGAGTTGCCATTTTGCTGGCCATCGGCACCGGCGAGGCGTGCGTCTGCCATTTGGAAACCGCGCTTGGCTGGCGGCAGGCCTACATTTCACAGCACTTGATGGCCCTCCGCAAAGCGGACATCCTGCTGGACCGGCGCGAAGGCCGCTACGTTTTCTACCGTTTGAAGAACGCCTCTTTGCTGAACCTCATCACGGGTGCCGCCTCGCTAAGCGGACTCTCCCACGAATCGGTTTCTGCCCTCATCAACACCCAGGCATATCCCGCCTGCGCGTGCCCGCATTGCGCGACATCCCTTATCTCTGTAGAAAGCCTGAAACCCGCATGAACATTCTCTCCCTCCTCACCGATCTGCTCCACGGTGGACTTGGCAACCTGGCTTCTTATCTTGCCGCGCATGTTCTGCTTTGCCTGCTCCCGGCCTTCTACATTGCCGGTGCGATGACGGCGTTGATTCCAAAAGAGACTGTCACGCGTTTTCTGGGGCGCAACACGCCCAAATTCGTCTCCTACCCTGCTGCGGCGTTGGCAGGATCGGTGCTGGCAGTTTGTTCCTGCACCATCGTGCCATTGTTTGCGGGTATTTACAAAAAAGGCGCGGGGATCGGCCCGGCCATTACGTTTTTGTTTTTTGCACCTGCCGCCAACATCCTCGCCTTGATCTACACGGGCGGAGTTATCGGCGTGGACCTGGCTTTCGCGCGCTTCTTCCTCTCGCTTGCATTCGGTATCGGCATTGGCATGATCATGGCGCTCATCTTCCGCAAGGATGACGCCGCGCACGACCAAGCCACTGACAAGATGTTTGCTGCTCAAGGGACGATGCGTCGCGCTGCGTTGATTTTCCTGCTTGTGCTTGTGGCGCTGCTGCTCTCCGGTACGCTTAAGGTCGTTTTGCTGACAAATACCTACTCCACTTTTACTTTGTCGATTTCAGGCATGGATCAATTCCAGGATGGACTCTATCGTCTTGTCCCGTTCGATGCCAGCAAAGGCGAGGAAGCGGTCACTGCTCAAGGCGCAATTCTTATCGGCCTGTTGACATTGATCGGTTTGACATCCTGGAAGGGTATTGAACACATTCACGAAGGTTTCAACCGCTGGACATGGGTTTCGCTTGTATTGGTCGGAGCGACTTTGCTGGTTGCGGCAGTGGGCATGTCACCGCATGCGGGCGGGTTGGATATTCTCATCAATGGGAAATTCTTTGGCGTATTGCTTGCGCTGGCCTTCCTCGGCTGGATGCTGAAAACCAAACTGACCGAAGATGAAACGCGCGATTTCCTGTGGGAGTCGTGGAAATTCGTCAAGCAGATCTTTCCGCTTTTGGTGGTCGGCGTGTTTGCTGTGGGCGTCATCCGCGTGATCATCAAGCCCGAATGGATCGAAGCATTGGCAGGACAAAACACCCTGCTTGGCAATCTGGCGGGCGTCGTTTTCGGCGTGTTCATGTACTTCCCCACATTGGTCGAAGTGCCGATCGCCAACATGTTCCTCAGCCTCGGCATGCACCGCGGACCTCTGCTCGCCTATCTCATGGCCGATCCCGAACTCAGCCTGCAAAGCATCCTGATCATCTCCACCATCATCGGCAAACTTAAATCCTGGACATACGTCGCATGGGTGGCGCTCTTCAGCACGCTGGCGGGACTCATCTACGGCACCTGGGTGGATGGCGCGAGTATCGGCCTTGTTTCACTCTATCTGGTGATTTTCCTTGCCTTACTTTCTACGTTGCTGTGGTTTGTCAATCGCCGTAACGAACAAAAGACAACATCTGTCCCTATCCACTAATTTCCGCTCACTTTTCCCGGTTCTCTTCACACAAGGAGTTTTCCATGCTCACCATCAAAGTTCTTGGTTCAGGATGTTCGAACTGCAAACGTCTCGCCTGGCTGGCCGAACGGACCGCCCAACATCTCGGCCTTGAGGCACAGATCATCAAAGTGACCGACTACAACGAGATCATGAAATATGAGATCCTGTCCACGCCGGGGCTGGTCATCAATGAAAAACTTGTCTCGGCGGGGCGCATCCCCAGCGATGCAGAGATCACCACCTTTCTCACCGATGCGCTGGCTGTCGAAAATTCTTAACACAGCGATAACGTATTTTCTCTTCCAGCATGGTAAAAGCGACTAAAACCAGGATCGAGGAGAGACGTTAATGAAAAAAGTGCTGTTCCTTTGCACGGGGAATTCCTGCCGCTCGCAGATGGCGGAGGCGATCGTCAATGCATACATGGGGGATGCCTGGCATGCGGTTAGTGCGGGCACGAAGCCCGCAGGATACGTCCACCCAATGGCGTTGGAAGCGCTGCGCGAGATCGGCATCCGCCATGAGGGGAGGTCGAAGCGGGCGGACGAATTTCGCGAGGAAGAATTCGACCTCGTCGTCACGGTCTGCGATTCGGCGGCGGAGGAATGTCCGGTCTGGCTGGGAAAGGGCAGGCGAGTCCATCACAGTTTTCCCGACCCGGCATTAACCAATGACATGGATGATTTCCGCCGTGTACGCGATGATATCGAGCGCATAATGCGTGACTTGCTCAACCAGGAGATGACATGACCGAACCTCGTAAAACCCTTTCGTTCCTCGACCGCTACCTGACCCTGTGGATCTTCCTTGCCATGGCGGCCGGTGTGGCTGTCGGCTATTTGATGCCGGTCACCGTGGCTGTTTTCAATAAAGCGGTCTCTGTCGGTACAACGAACATCCCGATCGCGATCGGCTTGATCCTGATGATGTATCCGCCGCTGGCAAAGGTGCACTACGAAGACCTCGGCGACGTGTTCCGCAATTGGAAGATCCTCGGCCTCTCGCTGGCACAGAATTGGATCATCGGCCCCGTGCTGATGTTTGCTCTTGCCATCGTGTTCCTGCGCGGGTATCCCGAATACATGACGGGACTCATCCTGATCGGGCTGGCGCGCTGTATTGCGATGGTCATCGTGTGGAATGAACTTGCCAAAGGTGACACGGAATACGCGGCGGGGCTGGTCGCCTTTAATAGCATCTTTCAAGTGCTGTTCTACAGCGTCTACGCCTACGTGTTCATCACCGTCCTGCCCACCTGGTTTGGCATGACGGGCAACATCGTCCACATCACCATCGGTGAGATCGCCAAGAGTGTGTTCATCTATCTGGGCATTCCCTTCCTGGCGGGTTTCTTCACGCGCTTCTTCCTTGTGCGTGCGAAGGGCAGGGATTGGTATCACAAGGTCTTTGTCCCGCGGATCAGCCCGTTGACCCTCATTGCCCTGCTCTTCACCATCGTGGTCATGTTCTCGTTGAAAGGTGATGTGATCGTGCAACTGCCGATGGATGTCGTGCGGATCGCCATTCCGCTGCTGATCTATTTCGTGGTGATGTTCCTCGTCTCATTCTGGATGGGAAAGCTGGTCGGCGCGGACTATTCGAAGACGACCACCCTCTCGTTCACTGCGGCCAGTAACAACTTTGAGCTGGCGATCGCTGTCGCTGTGGCTGTGTTTGGCATTGAAAGCGGCGCGGCGTTTGCGGCTGTCATCGGCCCGCTGATCGAAGTCCCTGTGATGATCGGGCTGGTCAATGTGGCGTTCGCGTTGCGGAAGAAGGTGTTTGGGCAGGCGACAACGGCCTGACAATCTCAAGAGAAGTTGCCGATTTCAGCGCAGATAAAATTTAATAAAAGCAGACCGCAGACCGTGGATCATTATCCGCCGTCTGCGGTCTGCTTTTTTGGAAGATGAGTTCTTGTGTTTACGGCGCGCCGTAGATGACCGTATTCCCCACCTGGAACAGCACCACAAGATTGCGCTGGAACTTTGCCTCGTTGATTTGATACGTTGTCCGCTCGAGGCCGCCGACGATGATGTAGGTGATGTTGTAACGCTCGATGATATCGCGGGCGGTTCCCCAGTCGGGAGTCTCGTAGAGGGTTTTAATGTCGGCTTCGCGGGAGCCGTGCGCATCCCAACTGCCGCGCCACTGATATTCGTGCCAGGGCCAGCCGATGACGGCAGGGACTCCACTGTGGGTGGAGATGCGCGCATAGTAGGAGTAACTTCCACCGATCGCTTCTGCAACCACTCCCATGGGGGCGGTTTGCAGGTAGCGGATGGCGGCGGCATCTTCCGGGTTATAACGATCGAGGTGAGCAGCGCTGTCCAGTGTCAGGTTGTTGGGTTGACCGATGGGGGTGGCGAAGAAGGATTGGAATTTTCCGGTCTTGTTGGGCAAGGCCAGGACGGGGTAAACCAGCCCGGCTGCGAGGATCAAGAAGAGAGCCGCACTCCAGAGCACATTCCACAATCCGCGCAGATGTTGGAGGAGGATCACCGTTCCAAACGCGGCGGCAATGGACCATAACTGCCAACCCTGATAGTAGAACTTGAAGACGGTGTTGATGCGGTAACCGAAGTAGTCGCGCAGGTAGAGGAAGTCCGGGCCGAGGATGAGGAGGGAGGCGAGCAGGGTGAGGAGCAAGACAAAGTTGGTGGTGTGTGGTTGGTGGTTGACGGTTGGTGGTTGATTATCGGCTGTTAGCTCTTCGGTTTTGGAAGAGAGTAAGTGCGAGAGTGTAAGCCAGAGAACAAGGGCCATCGTGATGAGTCCGCCGATGTAGTCGAGGCGGCGATCGGTGGCGGCCTGGAAGAAAGAGCGGACGTCGGTTTGGCCTTGCGAGGCCAGGTACTGCAGGGCAAAGGCCGGGTCGCGCCATTGGGCGGCGAGTCCGAGCAGCCAGGAGAAGAGCCAGAGAGACAGGAGCAAGCCGAGGGTCAGGACGAGAGCCGTGCCGTAACGCGGACGAGTTTCGCGGGCACGCGTCAGCCAGATCAACCAGGCGAAGAGCGGCAGGAGCAGAGTCGCCCACATGACCCAGAGGTGCGCGCCGCGAGTTGGATTGACGAGATTGGGGAGGATGCCGCCCGCCTGCGAGGAGAAGCCGATGTAAAAAGGCAGGTAGAGGAAGATGGCAGAGATGACGAGAGGCAGACCAAGGAGAATGGCATCTTCGAAGCGGGACCAACTCCACCCGTCCGCGCGGACGCGGGTGAGGAGGTAGGCCCCCACGATGAGCGCGCCTGCGGGGAGGATGTCCCAGGTGTTGAGGAAGGCCAGTCCGCCGAGAACGAGAGCTGCGAAGAAAAAGTCACGCGGGGTGGTGTGAACCTTGTATTCGAGAAAATGAACGATGCCGCGCCAGCCGCCGAGGAAGAGGTTGAGCGCCAGACCGATGGCAAGCATATTGAAGGGCAGGGACAGCACGTGCGGATGCAGATCGCCGAGCAGGAAGGAAAAGAAGGGGAATTCGTCGATCACTTCCTGCGGTGCGCCAAGGAGGTCGAAGTCTTGCACTACACGCGAGGCGCGCCACCACCACCAATGCTGGGTTGGGATTGCGCCGCCGCTGGGAAGATCAGTGAGGTCTTTGATGTTGAGCCAGGTCCAGAAGTTGGCTGTTGATGGTTGGCTGTTGGCGGGCCAAAACCAGCCAGCGCCGTGGATGACGTGGAGAAAACCTTCGATGTTGGAAAGAATGAGCAGGAAGAGGGGGGCCAGGAGGGCGAGAGCAATTGCTGATTTTCGATTTACGATTTTCGATTGAGTCTCGGGTGTCGAGGTGTCAAACGTGTCGAAGGTGTCTACGTGTTTCCCCTTGTATGCCACAAGCAAATTATAAAGAACCCCATATGAGCCGATTGCCGCGAGGGCGAAAACGAGCGCGGACATCAGGTTGAACGCAACGCTGCCAGCCGTGCCAGTGAAACGCGCGAACATAGCGGTCAGGATGTAGCCGAAGTGGTAATACGAGATGGAGTAGCCGGACATCCACGGGTCGTTGGGCGGGAGGGTCGGCGAGCGCAACGTCGCGTTGATGAAGGCCAGTTCCATCGGCTT
>CAYNQA010000003.1:0-7585 GCA_964399225.1 uncultured Anaerolineaceae bacterium | reverse complement strand
TCCGCGAGGGAGGGGAAGAGACGGTAGACCAGCGGGAAGGTGACCCAGCCGAGGATGGAGGAGGCGAGATACCAGGAGAAAAAGGCGGTCATCAGTTTGCGGTTGGTGGTTGACTGTTGATGGGAGTCAGTATTTTCACCATGCGATGGTGACTGGCAAACGGTTTGCTGTGAGTCTGCGTGGAGACGATCTCATAGCCGTGTTTCTTGTAGAAGTTGATCGCAGCTAAATTATTCGGTGCGACCATTAACGCGCATTTGGCAAGCCCAAGCGCACGAGCTTGTTTTTCGGCATAGGCCAGCAATAATGAGCCGTGGCCTTGTCCGTGCACGGCCGGCAGAACGGCAATATTGCTGATGTAGTATTCATCTGCTTCGGTTTCGCGGGTGTTGGCAACGCTGAGCAGCCGGGCCAGAAACCCAAACATGCCCATGCCGAAGGCCATCGGCAGATAGCGCGCTACAGCATAGCTCAGGCTGTTCACGTCGCGGCCGGGGAACGAAATGATCATGCCAAGCGCACGACGGTCCTTCTCCACCACGGCGGCATGCGTGAAGCCAAAGCGGCCCGCGTCACGCGAGAATAAACGGATAAGCGCGATCTCCGTGGCGTACCCATTGTGTCCGAAGAGGTACTCAGCCAGCCGTCCCATCGAAAGGCGGAACACCACTGCCGCGAGCGGGGCGTCATCGGGGCGGGCGGGGCGGACGAGGGGAGACTCGGTCATAGCGGAGGCAGGACCCACTTGCCCGTCGAGTCGGAGGCGAAGTCGGCGACGCGGGTGACGGCGTCGAGGTTGAGAGTCCCGTAGATGTGGGGGAAAAGTTCGTCCGGTTTGTCGGTGCCCGGTTCATACTTGACCTCGGAGCGGATGCGCGCGGGGTCGAGGATCAGCAGCACGAGGCCGGTCTGCCCGGCGTAAAACCGCTCGGCCACCGCAACGACCTGCGACGGCGTGGAGCAATGGATGAAGCCCTCGCTCGCGAGACTCGGCACAGTGTAGAAGCCGTTCTGTTGCGCGGCATCCCAATCTTGTTTGTGGGTGATGTGAAGAATGATGTCAGATGTCATGGCTCACGCTTTTCTTGTTTACGTGCCTACTTGTTCACTTCGTAGATCACCGTCTGCCCGTCGCGATAGACTTCCGTCCAATACACGCCGTTGAAGCGGTCGAACTTGAGCAGGCCTTCGCCGGGATAATACACCGATTCGACCTGTCCAACGATGATGTACCTGATGTTATATTTTTTGAGGAAGGTCACCGCGTCGAGCGGATTGATCGTGGTATAGAAATTCGTGATCTCAGAGATGCGGTTTTCCACCAGCATGGGCTGGACGAACCCGCGCTGCTGGCGTTGGTGCCAGTTCCAGCCCACCACGCCGGGCAGGCCGGTATAGATGGTGAAGCGCGTACACCAGCGATACTCCACGCAATTGGCTTCGATGATGGCAGGCGAACCCTGCACGTTTTCCTGCATCCAGCGGATGGCGCGATAATCCTGCCCGAGGTCCATCGTGACCGAGTCCCAGAACTGCGAGGTGCGCATGTACTCCATCGAGTCGAGCACGTGCGGCACTTCGGGATTCATGCGGTCGCGGATCTTGTCCATCGTGGCCGACATGGTGAAGAAGGCCGCGCCCGCGAGCAGGAGCGTGATTCCCACCTGCCAGACACCGCGCCAGCGCATCGTCCACAACGGGACAGCGGGCAGCACCCACCCAAGCGCCGCCGCCGCACTGACCGAGAGCATGGTCCACGCCTGCAAGTACAACTTGAAGACGGTGTTCATGCGCCCGATGTCGCCGACCAGCACGATGATCTCGACAGCGACGGTGAGCGCCAACGAGGTGCCGATCATGAACAGCACCCAGCGTTTGGCGTCGGTCTGATCCGGGCGGAGGATGAGGATGGCAGCCCAAAGCGCCAAAGGCAGGGCGATCAGCGCGATGACCGCTTCGCGATAGATCAGGTAGATCAGCATCACTACAAAGGCGGCGATGACCCCTTCGATCAGCAATTGATACGGTTTGAGTTTGCCAAGCGAGGAGAGCGGCGTGGACGCCATCCATTCGCGTGTTTCCCAGGCCATCCACGCAAAGATGAGGAAGAGGAACACGCCCCAGTGCGTGAAGTACGAGGTGAGCGGGGTATGCGTTCCTTTCCACGGATCGATATCGCCGTAGCCGGTGCCGAACCAGTGGAAGTACGGCTGATAGAACACACGCGCCAGGATCACGAGGGTGATCGCAGCCCAAATACCCGCGCCCAGTTTCAACCAGAATGGCGGTAACTTGAAGCGCTCGTCCTTGATATCCACCGCAATAAAGACAGCATAGCCCACCGCGATGGCGGCCAACGGGAAGTAGGTGAACGCGTCCCAGGTGTTGGTGGGATAGACGGCACCGAGGACGAGCGCGCCGAAGATGATGGGAGTGAAGATGCGCGACAGGAGATGCAGAATAGATGTTGGTTGTGTGTTTGCACTGCGCATCGCCACAACGAACGACAAGCCCCACGCGATCACGAACAATGCCAGCGGCAGGACGATCATGTGCGCGTGCAGGTCACTGTAGAGGAAGGTGAAGAGCGGGAACTCGGTGATCGGCTCGATGTCGCCCGGGGCAGGGATGACGCGGCTGGGGAGCCAGTACCAGTCTCCCTGTCCGAGGGGAAGCGGGATGCCCGCGAGCGATTTTGCGAATCCGTCCAGCCCCCACATCAGGCGCTGGAAGAATCCCGTATCCACGGGCACCACTCCGCCCGGCGCGGCCATGCGTTGGAATGCGCGCCACAACATTTGGATCGTGCCGAGGTTGCCGAGCAGAAGGGTGAGGAAGGTGGCGGAGATGCCGGTGATGAATCTAAGGTCAAAGGTCGAAGGTCGCGTCTCCTCGACTTTGGACCTTTGACTTTCGACTAAATTAAACCCAACAACGAATGCACCTGTCCCAACCAGCGCGAAGAGGGTCGGCAAAATAAAATTGTAGGCAATGCTCGGGACGATGCCAAGCAGTTTCACCGGCGTGCCCACGATCACGAAGCCGTAATAGTAGTAGTTGATGTATCCACCCGCGAACCACGGATCATACGGCGGGAACGATGTGGATTTCAACACCGCGTTGAAATACGAGAAGTCCATCGGACGCTCGCCGCCCTTGGCGGGATGCCAGAGGTCCGGGTTGCCGAGGCGGATGAAGAGATCGAGCAGGAAGAGACAGAGGAAGACGATCTCGGCGATGATGAACAGCCTGCGGTTGGACTTCCACTCCGCGCGGATCGCATCTCTCTGGACCCAGGCCTGCCACGCCCCCACGAGCGCGATCAACCCCAAAGCGACGGCGATGTTCGCGCGGCTGTATGTGAGGCCGAGCGAACCGGCCATCCACGAAAGATAGGCGAGCAACACGAGTCCGAGGATGCGCGAGAGGGCGTAGCCCTTGTCTGCGAGGCCGGGCAGTGCGCGCCGTGCCAGCGGATAGGTGAACAGTCCCAGCAGGAAGATGAACACGTACCAGATGACGAGTCCGAGATACGGATACTTGTTCTGGAGCGTGTCGTAGCTGAACAGGTCTGACCATGTGCCGCCCGCCTGTTGCTGTGCGAGACGGTCCGTCGGGAGCATGAGGCTCTTCGGCGGCTCGTAATCGCCCGCGTCCTTTGGCGTGAGGCGCACCACTTTGGTCAGGTCCACCTGTCCGAGAGAATAGGCCACTTGCGCGGCATTGTAGTCTGCGTTCTTTTTGAAGATCAGCACCTTCGGATGGTCGTAGAAGGTGAAAGCCTCCTCTGCCGCCTGGTCGTTGATCACGATGGGACCGAGAGTCGGATGCGAGGCAAACGTTTTGACGAGATCGAACCCGAGGCGGCCTTCGAACATGCCCGGCTCCGCGACTCGGTAACACCAGATGATGTCCTTCTCTGCGGGACAGCCGATCAACTCGCGGTAGTAGTGCGTGGTGAGCGGATAGCGTTCGGGGATGCGCGTGATCTGTCCGTATTGATGATTGGTCGGGATGAAGATGTAGTCGGTCTGGTTGAGGATGCTCTGGAAGCGCGCCAGTTTTTCGGTATTGTCGTCCCAATAGACTTGCAGATTCAAGTCGCCGGGATAGAGGCCGCCGAAAGCGTCGTAGCCGTCCACGCGGAAGGGCAGGCTCCAGTCGTAGTCGGTCTCGTTCGAGATGTTCGAGCCAGCCAGCGTGATCGTGCCAGCCGTTTCAATGCGGATGGAGTAGATCTGTCCACGTTCGATGGCGATCGGTTTCTCGAAGGTGAACACCATCTCATCCCCGCGCGGATCGGAGTTGGGATAGTTGACCGTGGCCGAAAGCGCGGCAAGCGTGACGGTCGGGTCGGCGGCGTTGAGCAGGGACAGGGTGACCGTCTGCGGGCCGAAGGGATTCGTGGCGGGCGTCCCTGCGTCTGCGGCCGGAACGGAGACAACGACATGGGGAAGCACGACCCGGTCCAACGTCCCGGAGGAAGCGGCGGAGAAGGTGGCCACGTGGGGCAGGTCGTTTTGGATGATCGCTCCGATTGGGAAGGGCAGCGGCTGTGCGGTCCCATCGGTGAACTGGACGGTGATCGGGCCGGGCACGTTCTGGTAGATCCAGCGCGAGGCGGCCATGCGAGTCTCGTCGCGGGTGTAGACGGAGAGGAACGCGAAGGCGTAGACTGCGGTGAGGGCGAGGACGACGGTGCCGAGGAAATAAAGCAGGTTGCGAATTAGGCGATGGAAGTTAGAAACTAGGAATTCATTTTCAGTTTCTACTTTGCGAATGCCGTTGAATACCAACCATGCGGCCATCATGCAGAGCAACGGATAGATGGGAAGTTGGTAGCGCATGGTGGCGTTGAATTGCATGGATTGCCACGCGAAGTAGAGCGCGGTCCACGACCAGAGCACGATGTGCTGATGCTCACGGTTCTTGAAGATGCGCCAGCCCATGACGAGGAAGCCGGTCCACGCGAGAATGCCGAGCGGGAGGCCGAGCCCCCAGACGGTGAGATTGGTGAACGAGAACAAATGCGTGCGGCGCGCCCATTGCAAATTCCACGGCAGGTCCGCGAGACCGGTGGCCTGCGCCTGGATCTCTTTCATGTTCGCGATCCATTGCTCGCTGGGCATGAGACCGTCGAAGGCGTAGGGCTGGAAGACGCGGAAGGAGAGGATGGTGGCGAGACCGCCGATTACGAGATAGGTAATAATGAAGGAGACGTGATACGAATTAGGAGTTAGGAGATAGGAATTAGGGGTCGGCTGTGAATCGCCCTGTTCGTTTTGGGATCGATGGCTGAAACGAATCCACAGCGCGATCGGCAAGACCACCGCCATCACCACCGCGTTGATCTTGCTGGCTGCGGCCATGCCGAGGAAGAGGCCGAAGAGGAGGGAGTGGTGGAAGATGGGGTCGCGCAGGATGCGGGATATAGAATAGAGGTTAGAAGTTTGGAATTGCGAATTAGGAATTTCGGTTGACGCGCTTTCCTGTGTACCATCGTACGCGATCCGCACCGCAAAGTACAACGCCGCGTACATGAACGGGTTCATGAACAGGTCCACGGTGAAGTAGTGCGATTGCTGGATCTGCATCACGGCCAGCGCGGAGAAGGCGGTGGCCAGCAGGGCGGTCTTGCGGTTGTAAAGCCGCGCCACGAGGAAATACAGGATGATCAGTGTGACAATGTCGGCCAGTGCGGAGAATTGACGGCCAAAATATTTGAGCGGACCCGCCTTTTCACCCAGCAGTTCATACGAAACGCGCACGAGCGTGATCGGCAGGTTGCCATAGACATAAAAGCCCGCACCGCGATTGCGGGGGTTGAGCGTGGACTCGGCCGTGTTGAAATACTCAAGCGGATTCATCCAGCGCTGGCGGTCGGGCGGACAGACCTCGATGGGTGTGCCCTCGTCCATGCAGGTGTGGGCGCGCAGGTTATCCACCACGCCGCTCAGGAAGAGTTCGTCGGGATGTTGGTGCTGTCCCTCGCCCCATTCCACGCCGGTGACGCGCAAAAATGCCGCAACCGCGATCACGGCGACAAGGAGAATGTCATAGATCCAGGAACGATTTTCGGTCATAAAGTTTGAATTTGGAGTGCGGGCTTCAGCCCGTCCATTTGCAGGCTGAAGCCTGCACTCCTTTTTAGGTTTACTCAGCGGGCACGAAGTATATCCAGAAACTCTGCCACCACGGGTCTGATTCATGCAGAGCTAATTGCCCATTCGGGTACAACGCCCGCAGTGCATCCAACGTGGCAGTATCATCGAAGTCCGCTGCCAGGGGGCTGGCCTTGAACAAAAACAGCTTGGGCGCGGGCAATTGTAACGTATCTGCCAGCCTCTCGCGCGGCAGGCCAAAGTCACGGCCGGAGGGGGACCCCGCCCACAGGCCGGGCAGGCGCGTGTCCACCCACTGCTCGTACGGGACGATCCACACGCGCTCGGCATCTCCAAACTCGCGGATTACCTCGCCCATCTCGGATGTCCGCCAGACCACGCGCTCGTATTGCTCGCGATATTGGCGGAAGACGAGATCATAATTCTGGACGGCAGACGCCGCGAACAGGATTCCGACCACGCCCGCCACGATGACCTGCTCGCCGGCCCGGTTCAATCCCACCGCGAGGCGGGTGAGGAGACCATCGAGCGTCATCCCCACAATGACAAAGACCGGCACGAGCGCCCCGCCCGCACGGTTCAACGCGGGATTCTCATCGGGGTATGCCAGCGAAAAGACCGAGGGCAGGATCAAGGTCAGCACAGCTGCGGCCAGCACGAGGTCCGTGAAGCGGCGGCGGGCGAGGAGCAGGATCAGGCCGAGCAGAAAGAGCGCGCCCGTGACCACGTCCAGCGCGGGACGCTGCGCCACCGAGTTGACGAAGATGTTCCCGTCATTGACGTTGAACATCAACAGCGCGTTCCAGAGGTTGGAGAAGAAAACGGGGAGCGGGTTTGCGGCCACTGCGCGAGACGAAGCGCGAAACCAAAATTCAGCAGGATGTTCGAGCGCATAGCGAAGCAGAGGCAAAAACACAACCAGCGCGCTGCCCAGCAAGACGCCAACATTCGCGGCGACGTGTTTACCTGTGTACTTGTGTACCTGTCTACCTGCGTACAGCAACACCGCCACCACCACCAACACCGGCACGATCCGAAACGGCGTGTACCCGTGCAGGCCGAGACCGAGGAAGATGCCAGTGAGGATGAAGTCGTTGCGGTTCTGGGTCCGCAGGCCGCGCAGGAGGAAGTAAAGTACCGGCGCAACGAAGAGCGGATAGAGCGGGAAGCGCAGTCCCACGCGGCTGATCACGTTTGGCCAATAGGCAATGCCAGCAAAGGCCATGGCCAGCAAACCGACACGCGGATTGGCGACCTCTTTGCCAAGCAGGTAAATGAAGGGAAGGGTAAAAAGCCCGAGGAGTGCCGTGCCGATTTTCAAACTTTGGAAGGTGAGGCCGGTCTGGAAGAGCGCGGCGATCAGGGTGGTCCAATAGAATTGAACCGCTTCGCGTCCCGTGTTGCGCGGGAAGAAGATGGATGTCTGACCTTGCGTGATGTCGTACACGTCGAGGATCTTCTCG
>CAYNQA010000002.1:0-31197 GCA_964399225.1 uncultured Anaerolineaceae bacterium | reverse complement strand
GCTCGTAGCCGAAAAGATGAAGATACGCGGGATTAGCGTAGGCATGAACGCCTTCGTGAATGTAGGCGATGGCTTCCTGGATGTTTTCCAACAGGGCATGGGCGCGATTCTCGCTTTCCTTGAAGCGGGTCTCGAAGGATTGTCCGCGCTTGCGCGCCTGCGAGTGAGCCAACTCCTTGCGTGTCACCGCCACCAGGTGATCGGCGTCGTCCAGGTAAAAGTAGTTGTCCGCACCTTCTTCCAGTAGGCGGGCCGGCTTGTGTTGCTGGCGATACTCGTCGTCCACTACCACGATGAGCGGGATATCCTGGCCCGAGGGTGGGCTTGGCTGCACGATCATGAAAGTGAATCCCGTCCGCACTGGTGGATCGCAAAATCATTGAATTACTCAGAGTGGATCATACAGGCGGAGCTATTGACCGCCAAAATGCTGGTACAGGAGCAAATCGGATGAGACGTACGAAACTAAGCCTATGGCTTGAATCGATACTGACTGTGCCTTCAATTGACATGGAGGATGCGCGTCGTCGACGCCTGCTCAACATTATGCTGTTGGGTGTGGCGCTTCTTCCCCTGCCGCTTGTCCCCTTGGCTTTGTTCTATGGAGGGACCCCTGCGTTCTCAGCTGCTGACGCAGCAACTGTGATTGTGATTACCCTTGCGGTCCTGTTGCTGTCGATTTCGCTATACCTTGTAAACCGCTTTGTGTCTGGACAGATTGCCTCTGTCCTCTTCATTTTAATGTTGTGCGCCATCTTCGTTTTTGCAGATTCACCAAAAGAGTTGGTTGATGGCCGCTCACTTATCCTCTTCACTATTCCGGTTGTGTTTTCTGGTTTGCTACTTGGAGCACGCAGTTCATTTATATTTGCATTTATCAGTTCTGTTGAAATTTCCATAATCGGATATGTCAACTCGATTTTTCCAAACACCCCAGCCATGGTTAGTTTTTTTGCTCTTGCCGTGGTTTCTTGGCTTGCATCAAGTAGCCTTGAGCACGCCCTCGCAGACCTCCGAAAGATTAATGCTGAGCTTGACCGCCGCGTGGAAGAACGAACGCGCGACCTTTCTGCTGCGCTTGCCCGTGAGTTGGTGGAGGCTGGCCGAAGCCAGGCAATCCTAGAAGGTATTGCAGATGGCGTTGCTGTGTTTGACACCAGCGGAAACGCGATCGTAGCCAACCCGGCGCTATCCGTGCTGATGGACGTACCGATTGACCATCTGAAAAATACAACCCTGGATGTAATTCTGGAGCGGATCAATGTCTCTACGCAGGAGCGTGATTCTGTGTTATCGCTTTTTACAGACACCACGGCGAACCGGCCCAGCGTGCGCTTGCATTCGGGCAAGCGTACGCTTCTTGTAAATGCAGCGCGGGTCCGCACAGGTTTGGGTGATGTGATCGGTACGGTTGTGGTCTTCCGTGACTTCACCCGCGAAGCCGAAATTGAGCAGATGAAGAATACATTTGTGGGTATGGTTTCGCATGAATTGCGTACCCCGCTGAACTCTATCATTGGCTATGCTGAGATGGTCCGTGAAAAAGTATACGGTCCGATCACCACCAAGCAGGCAAATATCATGGAGCGCGTTGAAAATAGCGGAAAGCGCCTGCTTGGACTGGTCAGTGACCTTCTTGACCAGGCGCAGATCGAGGCGGGAAAAATGAAGATCAACATGGAGCCCTTCCAAATCTCCGGACTCACTGATGCTGTGTTTGCCTTGGAAAAGGCGATCCAGGATAAGGGCTTGAAGCTTTCTGTCTCGATCGACCCATCCATGCCATCCACGCTGGTCGGAGATTCGCGCCGCTTGCAGCAGATCTTGATCAACCTGGTCGGTAACTCGGTCAAGTTCATGGACCGCGGCGAGATCCGGGTTTCGATCCGTCCACAGGATCCTTCCGTCTGGATAATCGAGGTCGCCGATAATGGCCCCGGCATCCCGCCAGAAGCGCAAGAATTCATATTCGAGAGTTTCCGTCAGGTGGAGGGTGTGACTACCCGCGAACACGGCGGAATTGGTCTTGGACTTGCCATTGTAAAAAGTCTGGTCGGATTGATGGGCGGTGAGATAAAATTATGGAGTGAATTGGGCAAGGGCACCACATTCACTGTCTTTCTACCGAATCGTCTTGCCCTGGAGGAAAAATGACACAACCGCTTGCACTGATCGTGGAAGATGACGAGGACATCAATGAGATCTTTGGCCAGGCATTGATCTCGGCTGGGTTTGCCATTCACAGCGTCCGTGATGGTCTGGCGGCGTTGGAATTCCTCAAGGGCATGGTTCCCGATATTGTCATCCTTGATTTGCACCTCCCGAATGTTTCTGGTGAAGTGATTTTGAAAAACATTCGAAGTGACGCCCGCCACGAGAATGTGCGCGTAGTGATTACTACGGCTGACGCCTCCTTTGGCGAGTACTTGAGCGATCAAGCGGATTTCGTAATGATCAAACCGATCAGCTATGTTCAACTGCGAGACCTGACCCGTCGCCTAAACCCTGCTTCGAAATCAGGATGAGCTTTCAGATTTTCTTCGCCTAACACAACAAACATCCCCGAGCCTAAACTCGGGGATGTTTGTTAGAACGTTTCTGCTGAACGGTTGCTTGGAGTTGCAGGCTTGTAAGTTTTACTCGTATGCCAGTGTATCCTTCAATGTCAGGTGGGAAGCGCGGCGGGCGGGCAGGGCGTTTGCGATGGCGGCAATGATGATCGTCACCACCAGCCACGCGATACGCCTGACAAGCCGTAGACGGCGCTCATTGGCAATGTAAGCAGGGCCACGACCAACGCCATATCACCGAAAGTGATTTCACGTGGCTCCTAGAGACGTTGCGTTCCCGCCGTGGATTCTTTCGTAATCTAATGCAAATTGAAACGAAAGTTGCGTGACAATCAGGCGATTTATGCGGTTTTATTTTCTTTGCAAGTTAATATAAAAATGAGTCGGCTCACGGATGGGCCAACTCATTTTTTTTGCGACGTGCCTGCGCGATTAGCTTGGAGCGCGCCACTCGGCAACGATCTCGAGTTCATTCTCCAAAAACCTGCGCCGAGTCTCGGCGCGCATGATCTTTCCGCTCGAGGTCTTCGGTAAAGTGGACTTTCGAATCAGAACCACTGCGTACGCACGGATTCCGTGCTCGCGCGCGATATTGGCGCGGATCTGTTTGAGGAGTTCATTCCATTCCAGGCCTTCTACTTCACGCCGCTGCACCTCATGAACGGCCACCAGTTGTTCTACCCCATTGACTTTCAATGCAAACACCGCACCTCCACCCTGGCGAAGGATTGAATGACTCTTCTCAACCGTGAGTTCCACATCCTGAGGGTAATAATTGCGTCCGCGCACGATTACCAGGTCTTTGAAGCGGCCAGTCACATAAAGGTGGCCGTTATACATGAAGCCAAGGTCACCGGTGCGCAGGAAGGGACCTTCATCAGAGCCCTCGATCCGCGCCCCAAAGGTGTGAGCAGTCTCTTCAGGACGGTTCCAATATCCCTCGCCGACGCTTTCACCCTGGACCCAAATCTCGCCGACCTCGTTCGGTTCACACCTGTGACGGGTGTGCGGATTCACAATAGCGAGCTTGAAATCCACCAAGGGGATTCCCGAACTTACAGCATCCACGTATTCCTTTGGATCGGTCGAATCGGTTGGGACGATCTTTCCCTGCTCAAAGTCATCCCGCCGGATGCGATGTAGAACCATCTTTGGTTCATTGGTGTAATGCGTGATAACCAAGGTGGTTTCAGCCATTCCATAACTGGGACTGATGGAACGTGGATTAAACCCAAAGGGGGCAAATTTTTCCGTAAATCGCCTCATTGTTTCAGCGCGCACAGGTTCTGCGCTGTTATATGCCGTTTTCCACGAAGAGGGATCGAGACCTTCGCACTTGTCAACGGGGATTTTATTAACGCAGAGGTCATAAGCAAAATTTGGTCCGCCGCTAACAGTGGCTTTGTAGCGTTGAATCGCCCGTAACCAAAGAAGAGGATTAGTCATGAATTGCAGCGGAGACATCAAAATGCTTGGCGTACGGTCCATGGGTGTATGAAATGTACCGATCAGCAAACCCATATCGTGGAAAAGAGGAGTCCATGTCAGGTAAGCGGATTCGTCAGTCGAATATTCGTTCCAGCGGGTTGCATGCAGCGCATGCATGTTATGCGAGAAATTGCGGAAGGAAATCACAACCCCTTTGGGAATATTTGTGGAACCGGAAGTGTACTGGATGAACATGATATCTTCGGGTCGGGCAGTTCTATGCTGCCAAGTCAGCCCGGAAACACCATTAATGGATTCTCGCGTGATCCACTTAAGCGCCGCAAAATCAGGAAATTGGCTTGCGCTTTCGGCAAAGGCGCTTTGATACTCGGGTGTGGTGAGCACAAGTGATGCACGTGCATCACGCGCGATCGCATCTAACCGCTGTGCAGAGCGATTCATCCCAGGCGGATTGGTGGGAATCGGCGCAATCCCCGCGTAAATACAGGCATACATCGCAATGATGAATTCCAAAGAAGTTGGGTAAACCAAAAGTGCACGTTGCCCCGGTTCAGCCACATGTTGCAGATATGCAGCCATCTTTTTTACAGCTGAGTCCAGTTGGCTGTAAGTCAGGCTCTGGTTTTCTTCTTCCTTGGCGCCAAGCAACAGATGCGACAGGCGGTCCGGATCTTCCTGTGCGCGCTGCTGTAATATTTCAATTGGATTGATGAAAGGCAGGCTCATTTTTTCTCTTTTATCGTTCAGCCAGGCTGGCGAATATTTTTTCGGTGATCTGATTGGGTGTGTCCATGTTTTCAACTGTTAGATCGGGGTCGGGAATGTAAACATCGAACTCGGTTTCGATGAACACCCCTACCTGTGCCATGGCAAAGGAATCTATCAAGCCAGAGGAGAAGAGCGGTTCATCGTCTTTGAGCGGATAATCCGGGTTTTTTAGCAGTTCTTTCAAGGTGAATGCCCGCACTTTGAGCAGGATATCTTTGCGATCCATGATTTCTCCTTACGCGTGAATTATTAGGGGTATACAAACAACGGTGGTGCGCTTTGTAGTTGCTGAACGATCATTGCGCCAATTGTAACGGAAACGGCTAGTGCAACCTGAGCCCAGACGGGCCATTTTTGAAAGATCGTTTCATCATTACTGCGGCTTTGCAACCAATCCAAAGTTAGCGATAGAGGGATAATGATGCCTGGCACAAGATGGAGAGGCTGCCATTCCCATCCAAGCAGAAGTTGGCGGTAGTACACGATCGCGTTTTTCAAGTCCATCTGGAAGGGGGCGATGGCTACCATCATGATCAGAATCAGAGAGACCGTTCCAGAAAATCTTTGCCAGGCTGGGCGCGATTCCTGGGGTACAGCAGGCCGATACAGGGCTCGAATGTTTTCGATTACGATGAGAACTCCCATAATAAAGCCCCAAACGATGAAGTTTGGCGTGGCTCCATGCCAGAAACCGCTTACCAGCATGGTTGCAAGGGAGGGAATGATCAAGTTGGGAATATTTGTGCGACTTGGATTGCGCCTCAGGAATGCGCGACTGATGGGCATGTAAATATAGTCGCGCAGCCATTGCGAAAGACTGATATGCCACCTTTGCCAGAAATCGGAAAAATCCTTGAAGAAAAACGGGGCCATGAAATTACGAGTCAATGGGATGCCGTAGAGACCGCTCACGCCGCGTGCGATATCCGTGTAGCCCGCAAATTGATTGTAAAGCATGAACATGGACAACAGCATCGCCCATAGCAATGCCGGCGCTCCATGCTTTACAGGTTCCGCAAGAACGAGTATCGGATTGTAGATGGCGATCACTCCTCCAAAAATCACAGCCCGCGTCAAGCCGATCAGGATCAATGTCAGGCTTGATGCGATCCGGGCATTGTCTACGATGCGTTTTTCAGCCAGTAGCGGTAAAAACTTCCGCGCACGTTCCAACGGCCCGGAAACCAACTTTGGAAAGTAAGCGAGATACAACGAAAAGTCGATGATGTTGGTAGTTGGCTTTGCGATCCGCAACGAGATATCGATCAAGTAGGAGATGCCATTCAATGTGAAATATGAGACACCGACTGGAGGAACGATGTACAAAAATGCACGCCGTAACTCCTCAATAGAGGAGATACGGGATTCAAGCCAGGGAGCACCAATCAGAAACCAGGACAGGAGACCTGCGTTGGTCAGGATGCCGGCCCACAGAATGAGCTTTTTGATCTTTGATTCCCGTCCTAGGAAAAAGCCAAGCGCAAAATTTACCGCTGTAATAAATACGAGAACAAGCAAGAAGCGCGGAGACCAGGTGAAGCAAAAATACCAGGATACCGCCAGCAGAAACGCATTCTGGATCTTTCCTGGCAACAGGAAGTAAATTAGCAGAGTGATAAGTATGAAACCCAGGAATTCTACAGAAAGGATCAACATGGAAGTGGCGCCTGTTTATTGAGTAAGGAATCCGGCTGCGTGTTCCCCGATCCATTGGCTGAACAACTCAGCACCGCTGCGATTGAGGTGATAAAGGTCGAACCAGACATTGTTGGGAATGGTCAGAGACGAGTCGATCATCAGAAATGAAGCATCCTGGGCGGATGCGATCGCGGAAATTCTCTCATTCGCTGTGCGTTGGAGCGTTAACATTTTTTCCTGATCTACGCGAGGCTGCCTGGATGGATCGTATAAATTCAACAGCGCCTTGTGATAGGGCATTTCGACGATTAGGACCCGGGCGCTGATGGTTTTGCTGTCGTGAACCAGCTGTTCGAGGGCGAGCATGTTACGGTTTGATAACCCATAACTTCCCAGTTCTTGTCTGAAGTTTTTCACGAATCCATCGCCAGCCGGGTAATTGGGATTTACGCTTATATTTGAGATCGCGTATCCGCTCTCGGCGATTTCGCCATCCCACTTGTGTGCTTCGCGTAAGACCTCGCGGAAATTCATATCGTAGGCTGTGCTATAACTCAGCAAGGTGATAAAACGCCATGCGTATGAATGTTCCATCAACCAGCCATTAATGCTAAACCGCCCTGTTTTGTATTTTAGCCATTCGCTATTGATAAACCGTTCATCCAGTTGACGTTCCCGTCCTTCTGTATAATCCAGAAAACTGGTGCCAATGATGATGAGCCGTGGATGATATTCTTCCATCAAAATCTTGGCCAGGACAGAAGTTGTGGCAACTTGCGAGCCGGTGACGCCAAAATTGTAGCAGGAAAAGTCATCGCCAGTACCGCTGTTCAATGCAGTGGTAAGTGCGTCGGCATCCACGCCTCTGAATGCCTGGGAACTGCCAAAAATAAAACAATCTGGTGCGCCATGATCTTCTACAAAGCGATCGAGATAATCAAGCTGGATTTCCATCTGCGTGTGATTAGTTCCGAAAGCCTGGTAGGGCACCTGTTCCTGGACGAATGGTTGCCTTGCAGCCCATTCCAAAAACAAACTGGCAACAAGAAAAATGAACAGGGCATATAACAATGTGTATTGAGTTGGACGGGATAGCTTAAGTTCAGCCTGACGTTCTACCATTTGCGATTCTCAGTTCCTTGATCTGGGATAGCCAGCCAATTCTACCCGATTTTATTGCCCTCGCTTCTACCTTGACGGGTAAGCTGGCCTTGGGTATATTCGGCTAAGCTTTCGTCTGTTTCGGAATTAAAAAGGATATGATATGTACGAAATCGACAAAACTGACGTTCGAATAGTGAATTTGTTACTTGAAGATGGCCGTATGACAGCTTCAGAAATTGCCAGACGGGTTGGCGGTATTTCTGAGCGGGCGGTACGTTACCGAATCGACCGGATGTTGCGTGAAAGCATGATCGAGATTAGCGCAGTCGTTCGCCCGGCTGCCTTCGGATTGACCGTTACCGCGGACGTTTGGCTAGAGGTGGAGTCGGACAAGATTCGCGAAGTGGCGGAGAAGATGGCGACTTATGAAAATGTCACCTATGTAGCTTGTTCCATCGGCGAAACCGATGTGAGCATCCAGGTAGTGGCGCGCGACACCGAAGAAGTATATCGTTTCGTAACAGAGGTGGTTCGCAAAGTTCCGGGGGTTCGGCGTACCACTACTTCCATTGTGCCGGTCATCCTCAAGGATGTCTATCACTGGCGCGCACCTGAAAGCATCGTAGAAAGTTAAACACAAAAAGAGAGGCACCATGAGTTTCATCGGATCGAAAAGCCAGGAATTGCAACAACGAGCCCAGAAGGTATTACCGCTTGGAGTCAACTCTAATTTCCGTTATTGGGGTGAGGGCATCACACCATATGTCCAGAAAGCCAAAGGCGCCTATTTATGGGACGTAGACGGGAAACGCTATATTGACTACCGCCTTGCATTCGGTCCTATTATCCTCGGTCATGCCTACCCCGAAGTGGATGCAAAAGTGCTTGAGGAGATCCAAAACGGAGTCCTATTTGCCATGACAGGGGAACTTGAGGTGGCAGTTGCTGAGCTGATCGTGGATATGTCCCCCGCCGTGGACATGGTACGCCTGGCTTGCTCCGGCACCGAGGCAACCATGCATGCCATCCGCGTAGCGCGTGCATATACCGGCCGCGACCTGATCGTAAAGTTTGAAGGTAATTATCATGGTTTCCACGACCACACCTTATGGTCCACGTATGCGCCAGTGGAGGCATATGGAAACCGCCGAAGCCCGATTGCAGTACCTGCTTCATCGGGTATTCCCAAGTCCATGCGCGAATTCATCATCACTCTGCCTTTCAATGATTTCGAAGGTTTCGAACGTGTGATGCGATCCTATGGCGAGCAGATCGCTGCGGTGATCTCGGAACCGTGCCAGGGGAATTGTGCCGCTATTAATCCGCAAGACGGATTTCTTGAACTGATCCGCCGAAAGACTGACGAGTATGGTTGTGTTTTTATCCTCGACGAGGTGAAGACCGGATTTCGTATTGCCAATGGCGGAGCACAGGAATATTACGGCATTCGCCCAGACCTTGTCACGTATGCTAAAGCTTTGGGTAATGGCTATCCCATTGCTGCGTTTGGAGGCAGGAAGGAAATTATGTCCATCATTGGCCAGGGAGTGGCGCAGGGTGGAACATATACGAATAATAAGCCTGGGGTTGCTGGTGCATATGCCACCTTGAGCCTGCTCAAATCCCAACCAATCTTGAAAACCATCGAGAAACGCGGACAGCGTCTGATGGATGGCCTGCGGGATATCTTCATGGAGAACGACATCCCCGTTGTGATGACTGGCTACCCTTCCATGTTTTCCTTCTCGCTTGGTATCGACTCTGTCACATGTCAACGCGATTGGTCGAAAAGTGACCATGATTTGTATCTATCGCTCGCTGAGAAGGCCATCGAACACGGAGTAATGCCTGATCACGATGCCCGCGAGCCTTGGTTTCTTTCATATTCTCATACTGACGCAGATATTGATGAAACCCTGTCAGTGTATGCTGATGTAGTCAAAGCAACGCGCTCATAAGAGATAGAACAATGCAAATGGATTCTGGTAAAGAGGTAGGCGGCATCAAACGCGCTGACAGGTCGTCCAGCCGCTGGGCGATATTTCGTTGGTCTTTGATCTTGCTTCTGGCTCTTGAGCTATTTGTCCGCTCATCTGTGATGCTTCTGCCGAAATACGAATATAAGCCGGGTTGGGGATTGGTGCCGGTCGAAAACTCCGTATCTGTACAAGGGAAAGAGGGATTTGGCGTTACCCGCTACCTCGAAGATGGTGAGATTTGGACACCCTACCGTGATGGTGACCATATCGTTGTCCTTGGCGACTCAACTGTTAAAGCTGCTCAAGTAAACGACACGGACAACTTTGTTTCTCTTGCGGAAATGGCTTTGCGCAGGCGCGGGTTGGCGATCGATCTTCATAATTTTGGGGCGTCGGAGCGTGCCGTCTCCGATCATGTATATATCGCCCCGATGCTGATTTCCAAGTTTCAACCCCGTTTTGTTGTCATTCAAGTCAGCCTGGCAAGTTTTGTTCTATCGATGTCGGAGGCACATGATAACCATTTCGTCGTAGAGAGTGATGGGAGCCTCACGCTTGTTCATCGTGAACCGGACCAGGACGCCTTGCGCCTCAAAAATGCTCTCTACTCCTCCGGTCTTCTTTCGTTGATCGATTACCGATGGCAAATGGTCCGCCCGACCATGACTTTGTCTCAGGAAGGATTTGTGGCAAAAGCAGCTGAACAGCCGGTGGTCGCAACTGATGGCGGTGACGCCCATATCTCCTTTGAGCTTTTGTCCGCGCAAGTACGGGCAATTCAGGACGCATATCAGGATGTCCCTGTCATCTTTCTGATTGTTCCGTACACGCCGGCGATATACCCGGAGACTCCATACGAACTGTCTTGGAACAGCGGTAATGACAATATCCTGGCAATTGGATTGAATAACATTGATGGGGTCCATGTGGTTGTCGTTCGGGAGGAGTTCCAACAGGTATACAATAAACGCCTTGTTCTTCCGCGGGGCAGTTTTAATTCGCTGTTCAATTTTGGACACTTAAATCGTGATGGGCATAGAGTGGTTTCATTTGTTCTCACTAGAGCGCTGGAGGGCCTGCTCAAATGAGCTTTATATCCTTGGAATTTTTTATTCTACTAGTTGCAGTCCTGTCGTTTGTAACCCTCGTTCGTAATCCGACCGGCCGCAAGTGGATCCTGCTTGTCGCAAGCTGTTCCTTCTATGCATACTGGGATTGGCGCTTTCTGGGGCTGTTGATCTTCGTGACCGTAATGGATTATTACATCTCGGTCTGGCTGGTAAGATCAACGTACCAGCGTATTCGTAAAACGATGCTTGCCACGAGTGTAGTGATCAACTTAAGTATTTTAGGTTTTTTCAAATACTTCAATTTTTTCACCGGGTCTTTTAATGCCTTGCTTGCATCGCTTGGATGGCATTTGCCGGAGCTAACGATACTACTTCCCATCGGTATCTCGTTCTATATTTTTGAAACCATTAGTTATGTGGTTGATGTTTATCGTGGACAAACACATCCGGCGCACTCCCTGTTGGATTATGCCGTATTTGTGACCTTCTTTCCCCGCCTGGTGGCTGGGCCGATCATGCGAGCCTCGCACTTTCTTCCGCAGCTTGACCGCGGAATTCAATTCAGTTATGAAAATTTGATCCGCGGCGCGCAATTCTTTGGACAGGGACTGGTAAAAAAAGTAGTGGTCGCAGATACGATCGCTGTCATGACCGACCAGATTTATGCTACTCCCTGGCTGTTTTCAAGCGGGACAGTCTGGGTGGGTGTCCTCGCATTTGGAATTCAAGTGTACTTTGACTTCTCAGGATATAGCGACATGGCCACGGGCGTGGCGCGCTTGTTCGGCTTTGAGTTGCCTGTTAACTTCAATCTTCCATTTACCTCTCGTAATTTGACCGAATTTTGGCAGCGCTGGCACATTTCATTATCTACGTGGTTGAGAGATTATCTGTACATCCCTCTCGGTGGAAACCGGAAAGGGGAGGCGCGGACATTCTTCAATATGTTTCTTACGATGCTGCTGGGCGGTCTTTGGCATGGAGCCAGTTGGAACTTCGTGCTATGGGGTGGAGCCCATGGAATTGCACTTGCCAGCGACCGCGTGGTAAACCGCCAAAACCTTGCCGAGGAATGGAGTTTCCGACGCGATTGGTGGAAGGGCCTTCTCGTTTTTGCGTGGATTGGGATCGCCTGTATCCTTTTCCGTTCACCCGATATGAGCGTTGCCTGGCAGGTTACCCAAAAGGTTCTATTTATTGACCCGGCTGGAGTCGATTGGTATTTTCTTCCCGCCATTGTTTACATGCTTATTGTTCTATTTGGCGGATTTGTACTTCGAGCTCGCAAGATCGACCTCGCAACTTACGACCTGAAGGAAGCTTACGTCCTGCCGTTGATCGGCGCACAGTATCTGTTTGCCTTTTTGTTCGCGGCTGGCGGCTCTTCACCCTTCATTTACTTCCAGTTTTAATTCTGAAAGGAACCCCTAATGAATGCTCAGGAAATAGTTGCTCTCAACAAAGAATACACTTTCTTCTCCTGGTCGGCGCAAGGCAGTTTGAATCCAATTCCTGTAGCGCGCGCAGAAGGGGTGTATTTTTTCGATGCCGATGGAAAACGCTATCTCGACTTTGCATCGCAGCTCGTTAACACGAACATCGGCCACCAGCATCCCAAGGTGGTCAAAGCGATCCAGGATCAAGCGGCCGTATTGACTTTTGCCAGCCCCAGCGCTGCCACTGAACCGCGTGGTTTGCTCGGCAAAAAACTGGCTGAGATCACCTCTGGTGATTTGAAAAAAACCTTCTTTTCTCTTGGCGGTGCAGAAGCCAATGAGAACGCCATCAAGATCGCGCGCATGTACACGGGGCGGCACAAGATCCTAGCTCGCTATCGTTCCTATCACGGCGCTACACATGGTGCGGTGACATTGACTGGCGATTATCGTCGCTTGGCTGTGGAACCAGGCATTCCGGGAGTGGTCCACTTCCTGGACCCTTATTGCTATCGCTGTCCCTTCGGCTGGACGAAAGAGACCTGCCACCGCGAATGCATCAAGCACGTCGAAGAGGTGATTCAGCACGAAGGACCGGACCAGATCGCCGCGATCATTCTTGAGGGTGTGACAGGTACCAATGGCCTTATCCTCCCACCAGATGATTACTGGCCGCGCATGCGCGAGATCTGCGACAAGTACGGCATCCTGCTCATCTCGGACGAAGTCATGTCCGGCTGGGGGCGAACAGGGGAGTGGTTCGCCGTGGACAACTGGAACGTAACGCCGGACATCATCACCACCGCGAAGGGCATCACTGCTGGCTATGTGCCGTTGGGCGCGGTCATTGTCCGCGAGAAGATCGCAAAATATTTTGATGATCATGTGCTATATGCCGGCCTGACGTATAACGGCCACGCCCTTGCTTGCGCAGCAGCGAACGCCACGATTGCCGTCTACGAAGATGAAAAGATTTTCGATAACGTGAAGAAGGTCGGCAAATATCTTGGTGAGTGCCTCGAAGATCTCAAAAAGAAACACGTATCCATCGGTGACGTGCGCTACATCGGATTATTCACCGCCATGGAATTGGTCAAGAATCGCGAGACCAAAGAACCGCTCGACCCGACACCGCTGAAGAATTTCCTTATCCAAAACGGTGTCTACGTGTTCACATTCAAAAGCATCATGTTCATTGTCCCGCCGCTGACCATCACGAAAGAGCAACTCGACGAAGGATTGAAACTGATTGATGAAGGTCTGGCGGAATTGATGGATAAACTAACCGTCTGATGTCGAAGGTTGATGGTCAACTGACTTTTGACCATTGACTTGCACCCCGGAGAAAAATTATGGACATCTTGAACTATATTAACGGCGAATGGGTCAAACCAGCCGTCAGAGAATACCTTGACGTGACCAACCCTGCTACTGGGGAGGTTATTACCAAAACCCCGCTCGGCTCCAAGTCCGACGTGGAAGCGGCCGCCCGCGCGGCAAGCGAAGCCTTCCCCGCCTGGCGGCGAACGCCGGTACAAGATCGAGTGCAGTACCTTTTCAAGTTGCGCGATTTGCTCAAAAGTAATCAAGATGAGATCGCGCGCTTGATCGTCAACGAGTGCGGTAAAACCTTTGATGAAGCCAAGGCCGAAATGGTTCGCGCCATCGAAAATGTCGAAGTCGCGTGCGGGATGCCTCACCTCGGCAAGGGCGAGTTCGTGGAAGATATCGCGCCTGGCATTGACGAGATCATGATCCGCCAGCCGGTCGGCGTCTGTGCCACGATCGCGCCGTTCAACTTCCCCGGCATGATCCCCTTCTGGTATCTGCCGTATGCTCTCGCGGCAGGTAACACCTACATCGTGAAGCCTTCCGAAAAAGTGCCAACAACGATGCAATTTATCTTCAAATTGATCGAGCAGATCGGCTTGCCGAAGGGCGTGATCAACCTTGTCAACGGCGCGAAGGATGTGGTGGACGGCATCCTCGAGCATCCCGCGATCCGTGCGATCACCTTCGTCGGTTCCACCAATGTGGCGAAATATATTTATTCGACCGCCGCTCTGCACGGTAAACGTGTGCAGGCGCAGGGCGGGGCGAAGAACCCGGTCATCATCCTGCCGGATGCGGATATGGACATGGCCACGCGCATCATCGCCGACTCCGCGTTTGGTTGCGCTGGCCAGCGTTGTCTCGCCGTCTCGCTCGCCGTGACAGTCGGAGATGCGCGCAACACTTTCACCGAAATGATCTGCGACGCGGCCTCCTCGCGCGTGGTTGGCTACGGTCTCGACGCGGGCGTGCAAATGGGACCGGTTATCAACCCGGCCAGCCAGCAGCGCATCGAGCAGTTGATCGGCCTCGGCGCAAGCGAGGGAGCCGCTGTTCCCGTGGATGGACGCGCGACGGTGGTGAAAGGCTACGAGCGAGGATCCTTCGTGCGACCGACGATCCTGTCCGGGGTCCAGCCTGGAAGCGAAATTTGGAAGACGGAAATTTTTGGGCCGGTGCTGAGTCTCATGCATGTCAACAACATTGACGATGCCATCCAGCTGGTCAACAGTGGTGTTTATGGCAATCAGGCAAGCTTGTTCACTTCCAGTGGCAATGCCGCGCGTCGTTTCCGATATGAAGCCGACGCAGGCAACATTGGCATCAATATTGGTGTGGCCGCGCCCATGGCATTCTTCCCCTTCAGCGGTTGGAAGGAAAGTTTCTTCGGCGACATGCACGGGCAGGGGATGGATGCAGTCGAGTTCTTTACGCAGAAAAAAGTTGTTGTGGAGCGCTGGCCGAAGGAATGGTCGCGTAAGTTTTAAACACAATCTGTCATTGCGAGGGTGATGTTCTTTCGCTTGAAGCGACCTCAGATTGCTTCGTCGCAAAAGATGCTCCTTGCACTGACAATAAACTCTGGAGAAATTATGACCCACGATTATGAAGATGCTCTCGAATATTCATCGCGCTGGTTGGACCTGATCCATAGCAAAGGTTTTCCTCCTGAAGCGGAAGCGAAGAAGATCATTTCCGAGTCGAAGGAAAATTTTGCCGAACATTTCAATAGAGGCTGGCTGGATTATCGCAAGTCTGTCACCGAGTCCGGCGATTGGGCTTCCGTGGAATGGACCGGGCAGGGTGCTGTATTTAAAGACTTGCTTGGCCGCGAATACCTCGATTTCCTTGGCGGCTTTGGCATGATGGACCTTGGGTGGTGCCACCCGGACGTCATCGCGGCGGTGAAGGCCCAACTCGAGCGTTCGCCGATGCCCTCGCAGGAGTTGATCGATCCGTTGCGCGGCGTGCTTGCGAAGTTAATGGCAGAGATCACCCCGGGCAATTTGAAATATAGTTGGTTCGCAGCCAGCGGCACGGAGGCGATCGAAGCTGCGATCAAGATCGCGAAACTTTATACAGGCAAGTCCGCGTTCATCGTGGCGGTAAAAGCGTTCCACGGGAAGACGATGGGTTCGCTCTCGATGATGGGTAAATCCGATTATCGCGCACCAATGGGACCGATGTATGCAGGCCCCGTTTACCATGTTCCGTTCGGCGATGCAGAAGCGGTAGAGAAGCAACTTGAAATTTGCGACAAGGTCGGCATCGGCGTGGCGGGCGTGATCTTCGAGCCGATCCAGGGTGAGGCAGGTGCGATCGTCCCGCCGGATGATTTCTGGCCGCGCATCCGTGCCGCGACGAAGAAATATGGCGCGCTGCTCATTGCCGACGAAGTGCAAACCGGTCTGGGCCGGACGGGCAAGCTGTGGGGCATCGAGCATTGGAACGTTGTCCCAGACATTCTCTCCGTTGCCAAATCCCTCGGCGGCGGCGTGATGCCCATCTCGGCCGTCTGCACCACCGACGAGATCTTCCAGCCGATGATGTACCCGAACCCGTTCATGCACACCACCACCACGGGCGGAAATGCTCTGGCCTGTTCCGCCGCCATTGCCGCCATCCATGTCACATTGCGCGAGCGGTTATGGGAACAATCTGCACAAAAGGGTGACTATTTGATCCCGCGATTGCAGAAATTCGCGGCGCAGTATCCGCAAATCTATGAGAAAATAACGGGCAAAGGTCTGTTGATCGGTATGCACTTCAAATCGCCGGAGATCGGCTACAAGGTGGCGGCTGGGTTGTTCAAGCGCGGCATTCTTGTGGCAGGCACATTGACCAGTGCGCAGACCATCCGCATTGAGCCTCCTTTGATCATCACACAGGAGCAGATCGATATTTTGCTGGATCGTTTGGAAGACACCCTTAAATCCATCCATGGGAGCATGTAAATGAGTCAGTTGAGCGAATTTGCCGTTGAAATGCGCGACGTGGTGAAGACCTTCCGCACTCCCGAAGGCACCATGCTGAACGCGGTTGACCATGTGGATATGCAGATCAAGAATGGAGAATTCTTCTCCATGCTCGGTTCATCTGGATGCGGTAAAACCACGTCCCTGCGTATGATGGCGGGCTTCGAGTGGCCAACGGAGGGGGAGGTCTACATCGAAGGCAAACCCATGGGCCACACGCCTCCATTCCAGAGGCCGGTCAATACGGTATTCCAGAGTTATGCGCTTTTTCAACACATGACCATCTATCAAAATATAGCGTTCGGTCTGGAAATGGAGAAGGCTCCGGAAACCGAGATTAAAACCCGCGTGGGACGCATGCTCGAGATGGTTCAACTGGGAGGCATGGAGCGCCGCTACCCGCGTCAACTTTCGGGCGGTCAGCAACAACGCGTAGCCCTTGCCCGCGCGCTCGTCAAATTGCCGAACGTGCTCCTGCTTGATGAGCCGCTTGGCGCGCTCGACTTGAAACTCCGCAAGGAGATGCAATTGGAACTCAAGGCGATCCAGCAAAAAGTGGGTATTACCTTCGTGTATGTTACGCACGACCAGGAAGAAGCCTTGACAATGTCAGATCGCATTGCCGTGATGAGCAAGGGCAAGGTGATGCAGGTAGGCACGCCTGTCGAAATCTATGAGCGCCCCTCCAGTCGCTTTGTGGCAGACTTCATCGGTGAATCGAACTTCCTCGAAGGCACAGTCCAATCGGTGGATGGCGAGCAGGCCTCAGTGCTGGTGCCCGTCCTGATGACTGAAGTGACCGGTTTGAATGTCGGCAAGTTAAAACTGGGCGAGAAGGCGGTTGTCTCGATCCGCCCGGAGAAGATCCGTATTTCGGAACAGGCTGCATTCAAGACGAATTCCTTCAAGGGCGCAGTAAAGACCACAACTTATATTGGCTCAGATACACACGTTTACGTGGATGTGAACGGGATCACGCTCAAGGTTTGGGAGCAGAACAAGATCTCCAGCCTCGATCCGAAAGCGTATTACTCGCAGGGACAGAATATTTTCATTAATCTGTTCCCTGAAAATACGCTTATCCTCGCGGAAAAGTGAGGTTCACATGTTGAAACGGTTGAGAGAAAATAAATCCGCACAGGGAACCTTGCTTGTCACGCCGACATTGATCTTTATGATCGGCTTGCTGATTCTTCCGTTGATCCTCACCATGGTGGTGAGTTTTGGCACGCGAGACGCCGACGGTGGTGTGATCTACGGTTTCAGCCTGCATAACTATGCGCGCCTGATCGGTATCTCTGAAGATTGCGCCGATGGGCAGTCCGCTTGCTTTGATCCGCTCTATATCAATATTCTCTGGCGCTCGCTGTCATTAGCGTTCAACACGACAGTGTTGGTGATCTCGCTGGCATATCCGCTGGCATATTACATTGCCCGAGCCCAGCCGAAGCGGCGTAATACGCTTTTGATGTTGGTCCTTGTCCCCTTGTGGACGAATTTCGTCATCCGTGTTTACGCATGGATGATGTTGTTGCGCGAACAAGGAGTGATCAACGGCATCATTGGTTGGGTGGCTGCTCGTTTTGGCTTTCCGTTTGAGCCGCTTGAAATGCTTTACACACCGGGGGCGGTGTTGGTGGGTATGGTCTATGAGTTTTTACCGTTCATGATCTTGCCGATCTTCACCTCTCTGGAGAAGATCGAGAATTCTCTTTACGAAGCCGCCGCAGACTTGGGCGCGAATCCCTTCCGCACGTTCCTGCGGGTCACGCTTCCGCTCTCCATGCCGGGCGTGGTAGCCGGGACGATCCTCGTCTTCATCCCCGTGATGGGAACCTTCATCGTCTCCGATATTCTTGGCGGACGACAGGTGATCCTGGTCGGCAACCTTATCCAGCGTCAGTTCCTGGATGCCCGCGACCCAACTTTTGGCTCAGCCGCTTCGTTGATCCTGATGATCATGACGTTGATCGTCACATACTTCTACACGCGCAAATTTGGATTTGGCGAGGAGATTATTGCGGTATGACAATTTCACCCGCCTTCTCTGCGTGTATTGAACAGGAGTGTGTCGCATGAACCCTCATCGCCGGCACCCCTTCATCCGTGTTGCAACAATCCTGGTATACACATTTCTGTATGCGCCAATCCTGATCCTGGTGCTTTACTCGTTCAATGCGTCCAAGACCAATGTGTTGTTCGAGGGATTTATTCCCTCTTTTGGCCCGCTCCAGACGGAGGGCAGCCTTGTGACACAAAGCCCGTGCGGCCCCTTCCACTGGTTCTGTGAACTTTCGCGAAACCAGGAGGTCGGCACGGCGGCGCGAAACACGCTGACAATTGCCTTCTCGTCCACGCTGATCTCTACCATAATCGGTACCATGGCCGCGATTGCCATCCAGCGTTACAACTTTAAACTCAAACCCTTCTCGCAGTTGTCGCTTTACATCCCGATCGTCATCCCCGAGATCGTCATGGGTATCGGTATCTTGACATTGTTCAGCCAGCTCTTTGGTGTGATCAATGACGGGCTGGGATTGGTGGGAGATGCCCGCCTTTCTCTTGGCATTGGAACGGTGATCGTCTCGCACATTGCATTCAGCGTTCCATTCGTGACTCTGGTCGTACAGGCCCGCCTTTCCGGCTTCGACAAGTCTTTTGAGGAAGCCGCGATGGACCTTGGTGCGAATGAATTGGTCACGTTCTGGCGGGTGACCCTGCCGATGATCCTGCCTGGCGTTCTCTCCGGTGGGTTGCTGGCCTTCACTCTCTCTCTCGACGACTTTGTGATCACGTTCTTTACGACTGGACCGGGCGCAACGACACTTCCGATCTATGTATACGGATTGCTGCGCCGAATTATCACCCCCCAGGTGAATGCCCTTTCCACCGTATGGATCATGATCGTTTTATCCGTTGTGATTTTGCTGCAGCGCTTGCAGAGCCGCGAAGCCAAATAATTAGTGAAACTCACAGCGTGTGCTGTGTGTTCGAAAATTCATCCACCCCAAGGAGGAAGAGATGAGCAAGAAACTGTTGTTCCAATTAATGGCCGTGTTGGCTGTGTTCAGCCTGGTGCTGACAGCCTGTTCCGGCGCGGGGGGAGGGGCAGCCGAGGAGCCTGCCGCTGATGGCCCCAAGGTCACCTCGACCGGCTTTACCTGTCCCGAACCGCAATACCCGATGGAGGTCACATCGAAAGAGTTGAACATCTTCGTTTGGACCGAATACATTCCGTCGGATGCAATCGAATGTTTCGAATTGGTCTACGGTATCAAGGTCAACCGTGACGAGTATTCAGCCAACGAAGAAATGTACGCCAAGCTCAAAGCAGGCGGCGCGGCTTATGATCTCGTTCAGCCGACCGACTATATTGTCAGCTTGATGATCCGCGAAGGCTTGCTCCAGGAACTTGATCATACCAAGCTGCCGGTTCTCGACGGCTTTGACTCAAACTATCTGGACTTCTCCTTCGACCCAGGCAATAAGTACACGATCCCGTACCAGGCAGGCACCGACGCCATTGTCTACAATGCCGACAAGGTGACAACACCGCCGGCCTCATGGGCTGACCTGTGGAATCCTGAGTACGCTGGCCGTATGGTCTTCCTCGATGACTCGCGCGCCACGATCGGCTTGACCCTGTTGACCCTTGGATACGACGTGAACACCAAGGACCCCGCCCAGCTTGAAGAAGCCAAGGCCAAGTTGAAGGAACTGACCGACAACAATGCCATCAAGCTCTTCGATAGCGACAGCCCCAAGACAGCGTTGATCGCCGGCGACGTGGACCTCGGCATGACCTGGACTGGTGAGGCCTTCCTTGCCCAGCAGGAAAACCCTTCCATCCAGTATGTCTATCCCACCGAAGGCGCCATTCTCTGGCAGGATAACTACGCCATCCCGGTTGGCGCTCCGCACCTCGATGCCGTCTATGCCTGGCTCAACTACACCATGCAGGGCGATGTGTTCTGGCTGATGTTGCGCGACTTCCCGTACAGCAACCCCAGCAAGGCTGCTCTGGAGTACGCCAAGGCCAACCAGCCGGATATCTACAACGCCTACATGAACTCGCCGATTACCAACACGCCCGCGGAAGCCATCGCTGCTGGTCACCGCATCGACGATGTGGGTGACGCGCTCCCGCTCTACGATCAGGTTTGGACCGAGATCAAGGGCGAGTAACCCGCTCCCAACTCCGTTTGAGCCGGCTTCACACGAAGCCGGCTCTTTTATTATTAAAACCACGTCAACAAAAGAATAAATATAATAATAAATCGTTATAAAAACATTGACTATTATAAAAAATCATTATAAAATGTCGCCATGGATGAAGCAATCGTTATTTCGCCATCCCAGGGCTTGGACGATATTGATCTCGCAATCATCGAAGCCCTTCGAAAAGATGGACGAGCGCCTTTTGCGCAGATTGCCGAGCAGCTAGGTGTCTCGCCAGGCATGATCCGCCTGCGCTACAACCGCTTGGCGGAGCAAGGTTATTTGCGTGTAGTCGCTATTACAAATCCGCTGCGCATGGGCTTCCGTTCGATGGCTATGATCGGCTTGCATGTGGATGGCACCCGTCTACTGGAAGTGGCTGAGCAGGTTTCCAAGCTGGATGAGGTGATTTATCTGGTTGTCACCAGCGGCCGTTTCGATATGTTTGCTGAAGTCTTCTGTCGTGACCACGATCACTTGCTGGAATTCATCACCACAAAGTTGTCCGTCATTGAAGGCGTGCGCGATACTGAATCTTTCATGCACTTGAAGATCAGCAAGGAAGTGTACTTCTAGCCTTTGCAATTCCGCTTCACCCCGACCTCCGGGCGGGTGAGGCCGAACCATACTTTGTCCACGCCCGCGACACGATGGGACGTGGAGCCAACCGAAAGGAACCATGAATATCTTATTAGCAGGCGTCGGCGGCGTAGGGGAGGCCATTGCCGTAGTCGCCAAAGCGCGTCCGTGGCTGGGCACGATGGTGCTCGCCGATTTCAACGAGACGCGCGCTCGCGCGGTCCAGCGCAGGCTCGGGGACGAGACGAAATTTCCCGTCGAGCGGCTGGATGCGTCCGATAAAAACGCCATCGTTGCACTGATCCGTAAACATAAGATCGACCTGTTGATGAATGCCACGCGTGTGGATTTGATCGACACGGTCATGGATGCCGCGCTCGAAGCCGGTTGTCACTACATGGACATGGCCCTCAGCGGGTCCGCGCACACCATGGGCGAACGCGCCCTCGGTCGCTTCGCGGACTGGGATGCCGCTGGCCGCATGGCCCTCATCGGCATGGGCATGGACCCTGGCGTGAGCGACATCTTCGCGCGCTACGCCCACGACCATCTCTTCGATGAAATTGACGAGATCGGCATCCGCGACGGCGCCGCCCTGACCGCCGATGGCTACGACTTTTTCCCCACCTTTTCCATTTACGATACGGTTGACGAATGTACCGACCCCGCCTTAGTTTGGGAAAAGGAACGCGGCTGGTTCGAGATGGAACCGTTCTCCCAGCCGGAGATGTTCACTTTCCCGGAAGGCATTGGCCCGCTGACCGTGGTCAACGTGGAGCATGAAGAGGTTGCGCTCATTCCGCGTTACATTCCGTGTAAACGTGTCACGTTCAAATATGGACTGGACGAGACTTTTCTGAGCGTGATGAAAACCATCAAGATGCTTGGACTGCATGGCACGCAGCCCATCAACGTCCGCGGACAGCAGGTGGTGCCGGTCGATGTTGTCGCCGCCCTCGTGCCGGACCCGGCGGTATTGGGTGAAAAACTTCGGGGCAAGACCTGTGTCGGGACCGAGGTGACCGGGTTGAAGTCGGGGAGGAAGCGGCACGTCTTCCTGTATCAATCCACAGACAATGAGTCCAGCATGGCGAAGTATGGCTTGCAGGCGGTCTCCGTCCAGACGGGTATTCCGCCAGTCATTGCGATGGAGTTGATCGCTGAAGGGAAATGGAACGGGCAGGGCGTGTTCGGCCCCGAGGCCTTTGATGCTGTGCCGTTCCTCGAAAAAATGCAATCGTTCGACTTCCCGTATGGGATGGTCGAGTATCAATCATAAAAGGAGAATCATCATGAAAATATTACTTGTCGGAGTGGGTGGAGTTGGTGAAGCGATCGCCGCGTTGGCGAAGCCGCGCGACTGGCTGGAGCAGATGGTGCTGGCCGATTACAACAAGGCGCGTGCCGAGGAAGTGCAGAAGAAGCTGGGCGATGCGTCCCGTTTCCCCGTCGAGTTTATTGACGCGGGCAACCAGGAGATGATCGAAACACTGGCGAAGAAATACAACGTGGACATGATCATGAATGCCGTGGACCCGATCTTCAATGAACAGATCTTCGACGCGGCCTTCAATGTCGGCGCGACTTACATGGACATGGCGATGACGCTTTCCAAGCCGCATCCCAGCGACCCGTTCCACAAGACCGGTGTGAAACTCGGCGACTATCAATTTGCGAAGTCGGCGGAGTGGGAAAAGAAGGGACTGCTTGCGCTGGTGGGCATCGGCGTGGAGCCCGGCATGGTGGATGTGTTCGCCCGTTACGCCCAGGATTACATGTTCGATGAGATCGAGGAGATGGGCATCCGCGATGGCGCCAATCTGACCATTGACGGCTATGAGTTCGCCCCCAATTTCTCGATCTGGACGACGATCGAAGAATGTCTCAATCCGCCCGTGATCTGGGAAGAGGGCAAGGGCTGGTTCACGACCGAACCGTTTTCCGAGCCGGAGACATTCGAGTTCCCCGAGGGCATTGGCCCGGTGGAAGTGGTGAATGTGGAGCACGAGGAAGTGTTGCTGGTGCCGCGCTGGGTGAAGACCAAGCGCATGACCTTCAAGTATGGTCTCGGTGATCAGTTCATTGGCGTGCTTAAGACCCTGCACATGCTTGGTCTCGACAACAAGGAAAAGGTCAACGTGAAAGGTGTGCAGGTCGCGCCGCGTGACGTGGTTGCCGCCTGTCTGCCGGACCCAGCCCACCTCGGCGAGAAGATGCACGGCAAGACCTGCGCTGGTTTGTGGGTCAAGGGCTGGAAGGACGGCCAGTTGACTGAGGCTTATCTCTACCAGGTGGCCGACAATGCCGATTGCATGGCGCGGCTGGGATGTCAGGCCGTGGTGGCGCAAACAGCCTTCAGCGCCGTCATTGCCATGGATTTGATCGCGAATGGACAGTGGCAGGGCACAGGCGTGCTCGGCCCCGAGGCCTTCGAGCCGACTGTGTTCATGGACAAGATGAAGGATTACGGGTTCCCATACGGGATCCGTGAGGGGAAGGGTGAGATGGTCGCGGCGTAACTCATAAGCAGTAAATAAAAAACGCCCCGGTCTATTTTGACGGGGCGTTTTTGCATAGTGTTTATGTTGGCCCGCCCGTAAAGGCGTTCTTGATCCGACTGTCATTTCACGATGTGCGCCCAGCCGCTTCCAGCGCAGGCCGAGCAAATATTTTCACCTAAAAATCCGCCATGCTTGCCAGATCCGCCGCACAGGGCGCATTTTTTAGCGGGCACGATCACAAGCACACTGCCCTTGCCGCCACAGGCCGGGCAGGGGTTGCTGGAGTGCAGGCCTCCGTATTGACCGGATCCACCGCAAAGCCCGCAAGGTTCAGGCGATACGTTTTGCGCCGCAGTCCCAGACCCCACAACGGCCTTTCCGCAGTAATTGCAGAAGCTACTGTCATTCGAGATGGTTTTTCCGCACGACGCGCAACGCATGCTTCCTCCTGTTATGCAATCTGGATATGAGCGGATACGATAATTCAATACTACCGCCCTAACTGTGTCCCGACAAGTGACATTCTTCATACCTGTTCCCGGTTTCTTCATTCTCCATCCGATTCGGCAAGATTTATTTGCCGTTCTTGCCGTAACTCCGTATAATTGGGGCAATCGAGTACCTCAGACAATCACCAACAGGAGAGAGCCATGCCACACGGATACAACGGCAAGATTCTGCACGTGGATTTGACAAAGGGCAAGATCGAGATCGAAGAACCCTCCGAGGCGTTCTATCGCAAGTACATGGGCGGTTCAGCGATGGGCATGCACTACATCTTGCGCGACATGCCCAAGGGCGCCGACCCGCTTGGCCCCGACAATGTGTTGACCCTGATGACCGGCGTCACCACAGGCGCCTCCATCTCCGGGCAGAGCCGCATCAACGCCAACGCCAAGTCGCCGATCAGCGGCGGCATTGGTGATGCGCAGGGCGGCGGGTTCTTCCCAGCCGAGTTGAAATTTGCCGGGTTCGACGGCATCGTGGTCAAGGGGAAGTCGGCCAAGCCGGTCTATCTTTCCATTGTGGATGGCAAAGCCGAATTGCGCGACGCTGCGCACCTGATGGGTAAGATCACCGGTGAAGTGGACAAGATCCTCCATGGTGAAGTGGACCCGAAAGCCGAGATCCTCCAGCATGGACCGGGTGCGGAGAACGGCGTGATCTACTCGTCGTTGGTCAGCATGTCCAACCGTCATGCCGGGCGCACAGGCATGGGTGCGGTGATGGCCAGCAAGAACCTCAAAGCGGTGGCTGTGCGGGGGACGAAAAAACCGTCCATCGCTGATTCCAAATCACTCGTCGAATTGAACCGCAGCGGCCCGAAGATCCTGCCCGATAACCCGGATATGCCCGGTCTCGCCGATCACGGCACCGCGAGCGTCGTCATGTTCCAGAATACGATCGGTACCCTGCCCACGCGCAACTACAACGAAGGTCAGTTCGAATACTGCGAAGATATCAGCGGCGAGAAGATGTCCGCGACTGTGTTGAAGGAACGCGATACCTGTTACGCCTGTGTGGTGCGCTGCAAACGCGTGGTCGAGATCAAGGATGGCGCATACAAAGTGGACCCGTATTACGGCGGTCCCGAGTATGAAACGCTCGGCACCTTCGGCTCGTATTGCGGCGTCCGTGACCTGGCGGCTGTCTCGTTGGCGAACCAGGTCTGCAATGAATACGCCGTGGATACGATCGCGGCTGGCGCGACGATCGCTTTTGCGATGGAATGTTTCGAGAAGGGCATCATCAGCAAGAAGGATACCGGTGGCATCGAGCTCAAGTTTGGCGATGCCGCCGCGATGCTCAACGTGCTCGACCAGATCGTGAAAGGCTCGACCGAGTTCGGAAAAATTCTCGGTCAAGGCTCCGAGCGCGCCGCGAAGAAATTTGGCAACGGCGCGGACGAGTGCCTGATTACCGTCAAGGGCGCAGAGGCCCCGGCGCACATGCCGCAAGCCAAGCGCAGCCTCGCGCTCATCTACGCCGTCAATCCCTTCGGCGCGGACCATCAGTCCAGCGAGCACGATCCCTACTACGAAGAGGGCGTGGCCGACCTCAACCTCAACCGCCTTAAGCTGATCGGCCTTGACCAGCCGCAAGCGCCGCGTTCCCTCTCGAACGAAAAAGTCCGCTTTGCGTATGAGACCGAGGTCTTCTACTCGATGCTCGACTCGGCTGAACTCTGTCAGTTCGTCTACGGTCCCGCGTGGACCCTCTACGGGCCTGCCGAAACCGTCGCGATGATCAACTACGTGACCGGCTGGGACATGACCGTGGATGAACTCATGGCGGTCGGGGCGCGACGGTTGAACCTGTTCCGCGCTTTCAACGTTCGCGAAGGCCTGGGCCGCAACGCCGACAAGCTCCCGAAGAAATTCTTCAAGGCACTTCAGGGCGAAGGTCCCACCGCTGGCGTGGCCTTGACCGAAGAAGAAGTCAATCAGGCCATTGACCACTATTACTCGCTGGCCGGATGGACTGCTAATGGCGTCCCGACCCGCGCCGGATTGAAGAAACTCGACATCGAGTGGGCCGCGGATTATCTTCCCGCGTAGCCTTTCATGAATAACGCGGTGGTCGAGTAGGCGGTGTACTTCCGCCGTATCGAGACCACCAGGAAACAAGGATACTCTTGTAACTGGTGGTCTCGATACGCCCCGGCTTGCACGGGGCTACTCGACCACCGTTTGTTGCTAAAAAGGATTTCCATGACATCCCAACTCTACACAGAAAACTTCCCGCACATGTCCCCGGTCTGGGGGCGAATCTTCAATTTCGTGGGCGAGCGCGCGGAAGGCTCGTACATCTACACCGAGGATGGCCGTAAATATCTCGACTTCACCTGCGGCATCGGCGTGACCAACACCGGTCACTGCCACCCCAAAGTGGTGAAGGCCATTCAGGAGCAGGCCTCGCAGTTCATCCACGCGCAGGCCAACCTCGTCATCCACAAACCAATGCTTCGTCTCATCGAAGAACTGCGCCAGATCGCACCGCCTTCCATTGACGCATTCTTCTTTTCCAACTCCGGCGCAGAAGCCCTCGAAGGCGCAGTGAAACTGGCGCGCGCCGCGACCGGCAAGCAGAATATCATCGTCTTCTCGGGCTCCTTCCACGGCCGCACCGCCGGAACGATGGCGCTAACCACCTCGAAAACGATCTACCGCGCCGGTTACGGTCCGCTCCCCTCGGGTGTCTTCGTTGCGCCCTTCCCATACGCCTTCCGTCTCGGCATGACGGAGGAGCAGGCCAGCCAATACGCCCTCAGTGAACTCGAACACCTTCTCGCCTCGATGACCGCCCCCAAAGAGACGGCCGCCATCCTGATCGAATCAGTGCTGGGCGAGGGCGGTTACATTGTCCCGCCGACCTCGTTCATGAAAGGCCTGCGCGAGATATGCGACAAGCACGGCATCCTGCTGATCTTCGATGAAGTTCAATCCGGATTCGGCCGGACGGGGAAGTGGTTCGCCCTCGAACATTTCGGCGTCGTCCCGGACATTATCACCGCTGCAAAGGGACTCGCCTCGGGCATGCCGCTCTCCGGCGTGTTCAGCCGCCTGGACCTGATGAAAAAGTGGGAAACGGGTTCGCACGGCGGGACCTACGGTGGGAACGCCATCGCCTGCGCGGCTGGTGTCGCCTCCATTCAAGCCATCCGCGAAGACAACATGCTTGCAAATACCGTTGAGCGTGGCACACAGCTGATGACCGGCCTGCGTAAACTGCAGGAGGAATATCCCCAGATCGGCGATGTGCGCGGCAAGGGCCTGATGATCGGCACCGAGTTCCTGGTCAACAATCGTCCGCAGGATGCCAAGCCGCTGGTCAAGGAAATCATCCACGCCGCTGAAGAGAACAACCTGCTCCTGCTCTCCTGCGGCACCTACGATAACACCATCCGCTGGATTCCCCCGCTGAATGTGACGGCTGGCCAGGTTACCGATGCGTTGCAAGCCTTTGAGTCTGCGCTAAAATCCGCTGTGAAGTAGAAACACGAACAGGGACGCTTGGCAGATACAGCGTCCCTGTTCGTGTCATTTTCATGCAGGAAGTATTTTCCGCCCTAGGTGCGGAAGAATTGTTTGTTGTGCGGATCTTTGGATGCACGGTCAATCGCTCTAAGCGCCGTCCTCCGCATGACGCTTTGCCTAAAGATTGAAACCGATCGGCCGCTTTTCCGAATCTTTGAATTCGCGTTTGTCGTGGCGGAAGATATCGGCGAGGGTGCGGCTGCCCGTCAGGTCTTCGTGGCCGAGCTTTTTCGCAAGCGCTTCTGCCTTGTCTGCCGCAAGCGGACCGAAATGATACTTTGCGATCATGCGGCCTTTGCGCAGCAGCGCCTTGTCGATGCGGGCGATGTCTGTGTTGAAGGTGCAAATGACTTTGAGGTTTAGGAAATCGCTGAACAACCCATCGGTGAGTTGAAGAATGGTTGAAACCACCGAGTCTTCCGCAGTACGATCGCGCGAGACGATCACTTTTTCGGCATCTTCAATAATCAGAATCGCGTTCTTGTTTCGCAGCAGGAACGAGATGAAGGAAGGTTTGAGCAAGTCCCCGACAAAATCGTTTTGGACAAAAATGAAGTCCTTCGTGTCGAATTTGGAGATCAGGTGCTTGATGTAGGTCGTTTTCCCGGTGCCAGGTTCACCATGTAACAGGATGATCCCAGATTCCTGTTTTTCCATGAATTTTGTGATCGCATCATTGCTTTCGATAAAATCGTCATTGTATAACTCCTGGACATTGATCGCATCGAAATTGTTTGTGTTCACATCCTCGGTGTCGAAGACGCCTTCCTGATGGATCAACACCTTGAATTTTGGCGATTTGGGCTTGCCGAACAAGGACCTCAACTTGTTGTTTGTTTGCAAGACCCATTGTTCGGCACGGTTGTCACTGGCATCATACAAAAAGTCCAGGATGACCTGATCGATCCGCGCGGAAATGTATACCAAAGTACGCATATCTGTGCTCTTGAACACGTATTCGTGAGCATAGTCGTTTTCAGCCTTGGCGTTCTGGAAGTCTTCCGTGTCCCAGTTCTTGTACACAACGGAATAACCAATCTGCTCAAGATACAGGTCATTTAGAAAGCGTTACACGGATTTTTTGGACTGCTCCAGCGGCAGCAAGACCCTCAATCCCGAAGCAAGAGTTCCAAAATTTATGGAATAATATGCTGACAACTTAAAGCGTTTATTCTGGTCGAAAGAATCAAGCAATGTTCCGATCATCGGTGCTTCCATGATTATCTCCTGATGTTTCTTGAAGCAAGTTTCGCAATATAGTTCCCAGTCGAAGGAATATACAGTCGTGTTTAGTTTTTGACAATCCTAAGTTAAAAAGAGAGAGAAATGCATACCCTTCCCGACCGCTCCAGGCTCGAATCCCTTCTCCACAAGGAAGAAGCCCTTTTTCATAAGACTCATCCCAGATCCTTTGAACTCTACCAGCGCGCTCGTAAATCCCTGCACGGAGGTGTGCCAATGCTGTGGATGGTACGCTGGGCGGGATCGTTCCCCGTGTTCGTAAAGGAAGCTAAAGGCGCGCGCTTCACCGACGTGGATGGCAACTCCTACATTGACTTCTGCCTCGGCGATACCGGCGCAATGACCGGACACGGTCCCGATGCGACCGTGGCGGCGATCACCGAGCAGATCCAAAAGGGCATCACGCTCATGCTGCCGTACGAAGATGTGATCTGGGTCGGCGAGGAATTGCAACGCCGCTTCAAACTTCCCTACTGGCAGTTTGCCCTCACCGCCACCGACGCCAACCGCTTTGCGCTGCGCATGGCTCGCATGATCACCGGCCGTCCCAAAGTGCTGGTCTTCAACTACTGCTATCACGGCTCCGTGGATGAGACCTTCATCACCCTCGATGAAGAAGGCACGCCTTCGTCGCGCGCCAACAACATGGGCCCGCAGATCGATCCGCGCGAGACAACCAAGGTCATCGAGTTTAACGATATCGCCGCCCTCGAGACTGCCCTCTCCGCGCGCGACGTTGCGGTTGTGCTCGCCGAACCGGCCATGACCAATATTGGCATCATCCATCCCGATCCCGGTTTTCACCAGGCCCTGCGCGAACTGACCCGCAAGTACGGCACCTATCTCATCATTGACGAGACGCATACCATCTGCACCGGTCCCGGCGGATACACTGCCGCGCACAACCTCGAGCCTGATTTCCTGACACTGGGCAAACCACTCGCGGGCGGAGTCCCTGCCGCGATCTATGGTTTCACTGAGGAGGTCTCGAAGGCCTTCGCCGAAAAAATGAACCTCGATGACGCGGACGTCGGCGGCATCGGCGGCACACTGGCGGGCAACGCCCTGTCCATTGCCGCGATGAAGGCCACCCTGCAACACGTCCTTACCGATGAGTTCTACGCCAAGGCAGTTGCCCTGCAGGAAAAATTCACTGCAGGTGTGGAAGAAGTGATCGCCGAATATAAACTACCTTGGATCGTTAAGCGACTCGGTAATCGTTCCGAATATTGGTTCCGCCCCACGCCGCCCAGGAACGGCGGTCAGGCTGCCGCCGCAGTAGACCATGATCTCGACCGCTACATGCACCTCTTTTCCCTCAATCGTGGCATTCTGATGACACCCTTCCATAACATGGCGCTCATTTCGCCCGAAACAACGCAAGCCGATGTGGATTATCATACGAAGGTATTCCGCGAGGCCGTTGCGTCCTTGTTCGCATCCTGATTTATCGGTAGAAAGGCCGGTCAAAATGATGCTGGTCAAAACATATCTAGGTCAAAGCAAGATCGAAGGCATCGGCCTGTTTGCCGCTGAGCCCATTCGCAAAGACACGGTCATCTGGCGCTTCAATCCAACCGTTGACCAGAAACTTACTGAAGAGCAGATCGCTTCCATTGCTGAGCCTGGCCAGGAGTCGATTCGAAAATATACATATCGTCATCGCATCACCAATATGTACATCCTATGCGCCGACGATATGCGTTTTATGAACCACGCGCCCCAGCCCAACTGCCTTGATATCCTTTATGCCGACCAGCCCGACATCACGGTCGCGTTGAAAGACATCGCAATTGGCGAAGAGATGACCTGCGACTACTCTGTGATCGATCAGGACCTGATCGACGGAAAATATCAGATATGAGGCATGAATGACAGAATACAAGCGTGAAGTCTGGCGCGTGAATGCGCGCACACATGACGTGACTCGAGAACCAGTCCCCGCTTCGTGGACACGGTTGGGCGGGCGAGGCCTTCTCGCGCGTATCCTCCTGGATGAGGTGGACGCCGCTAGCGATCCCCTCGGTTCGGGTAATAAACTCATCTTTGCTCCCGGCCTGCTCGTGGGGCACATGCTCTCCTCCACAGACCGCATCTCGATCGGCGGTAAATCCCCGTTGACCGGCGGCATCAAGGAAGCCAACGCCGGCGGACGCACTGGCCTGCATATGGCAATGATGGGCATCCACGCGCTCATTATCGAAGACTTACCCCAAGGGGATGACTGGTGGGTACTGCACCTCTCGCTCGGCGGCGCGAAATGGGAAAAGGCGCAAGATCTCGCCGGCCTTGGTGTGTA
>CAYNQA010000001.1:0-37589 GCA_964399225.1 uncultured Anaerolineaceae bacterium | reverse complement strand
TAATTCGCCTCTTGAGCGAGCTGCCGCTGAAGAATGTACTGGATAAGCTGGCAGTCCTCCCTTGGACGGTGTGGCTGGTTCTACAAATTGTAAACAGGGATTTCTCGGAGGTCATACCTGCCGCCTGCATTGTAATCAACTTGATGCTGCTGGAAATCATCCCCTGGGGTAATTTTAAACTTCCACCACAAGACATCCTTGGAAAGCGCCTGATCATTTTCATCGCCAGCGCCGAGACGCTGCTATTGAGCGGATTTACCTTCCTGCTTGGCCCCAAAGGCGAAACCATATCATCCGATACGCGTGGCCTATTGCACCTCGTGTTGCTGTGTAGTGAAGTGCTGCTCTGTTATGTCATTGTCTCTGTATTGGTAACGATCAACAAGCTCTCACAAGGCATTACAGCGACTTCCGGCATCGATCCGTCAATGAAAAGCGCAGGAATTGGTAATCGTGGATGGGAGCAACGGATCGCGCGATTGATTGAGCCGTATGCGGCTGTCCGTTCGGACCAGGAAAAGCAGATCCACCTCGTGGAGCAGAAGCTGCTCGCAACCGAAAAACAATTGGAGCTTGAGAAAAAACGAGGCGCGCAGCTTGTGCTGCTTGCGGAGCTTAGTCAACAACTGGAGACCCAACTGGACCCGCCTGTATCGGCGCAATTGGCGGTTAATACCCTCCAGCGCTCGATTGACTGCACATTCGCGGCTCTGTATGTGAACGATCCAGAGCGCAGGGAATTGGTCGTGCTGGCGGTCTCTGGCAACAGCACCAACATTCTGCCGCCCGGTTACCGTCAACCCATCAGCGAGGGGGTTCTTGGGCGCACCATCCGTCAACGCAAGACGCAGATCGTGAACGATACTCTCCAAGACCCTGATTTTATACAAGGTACGGGAGATGAGATACGTTCCCTGGTGGCTGTTCCACTCATTGACCATGGGCATATGAAGGGCGCATTGGAGATCGGCCATAACGAACTGAATGCCTTTGGCGGGCATGAGGTTCAGATCGCCGAAGCGACTGCTCGTACCCTGCTGCGCGCCTGGGAGCGTTCTGAATATCACCGAAGACTGACAGACTTGATCCAGGCGGGTGTGTCTATGACGACCCAGCCCGATCCGCAAACGGCCGTGCAAGAGGTCGCGAATATTGCGCGGCAAACTCTTCGTGCAAGGTTCGTGTTCGCCACGCTGCTGGATCAGGATGGTAACTTCACCAGGATCGCCTATGCCGGGACAGCGCCGCGCCTGCTAAAGAGCATCAGCCAAAAGGCGGTTCGCGAAACGCTGATCCAGTCCGCGCTTAATGCGGAACGCCCCTTCCGCGTACGCGACATTCGCCGCTATCGACAGGCATCGCGCCTGGAGATCGATTTTTCTGGATTAAGGAGTTTGATCGCCATTCCGATCCGCATGCATGGGTTAAGTATCGGAGCCATGCTCGCTTTCGGGAAACAAGGCGAGGTGTTCTTCACCGAAAACGACGAATCGCTGGCCCGCCTGCTCTCGTCGCAGGCGTCCGCTGCGATCGAAAGCGCGTGGCTGTCACATGAACTTCGGACGTCGCTGGCAACCACGACCCAACTCTACCAATTGAGTTTCCATGTGATCCAGGCCGAAGAAATAAAAGAAGCAGCTGCATACATTGCAGAAGCGGCTTTGCGGTTGTGCAGTGCGAAATACGCCGGGATCATTCTATTTGCGCCGGACGGAGCAATCGAAGCAGAAGTGGAACTGGACGAGAACGGGAATCTGATCCCAATCCAGCACCCCATGCGGCTTGTCCGCCGCGCAATGGAGTCTCAACAAAGCATCATCTTTTCCACTGGCAAAGATGAAGAGAACATTTGCTTCCCTCTTAAGACTCGTGTGCGCGTGTATGGGGCGATCTGGCTCACCGTTCATGATCACCAGAGTGCTCGGTTCATCACCAACTTGCAAACTCTGGTTAACCAGGCTGGAGTGGCATTGGAACGGGCGATTCTGCTGGCAGAGTCTCGACAGCATGCTAAAGCGATCGAGCATGCCTATCGCGAGCTTGAAAACGCCTACGACCACACACTGGCCGCGTTGATGTCGGCGCTGGATGCGCGCGACCGGGAAACCGAGGGACACAGCGTGCGTGTTGCGCGGATTGCCCGCCTGCTTGGAGAAGGCATGTTTATTTCGCCGCAACAGCGCAAGGTGATCGAGCGCGGCTCATTGCTCCATGACATCGGAAAGATCGGCATCAGCGATACCATCCTGCACAAGCCAGGTCCGCTCAACGAAGCGGAGTGGGAGATTATGCGCCAGCATCCTGACATCGGTGCGCGCATCGTTGAAGGTATCCCCTTCCTGGATGACACACTCCCCATCATCCGCTATCACCAGGAACGCTGGGACGGTTCCGGCTATCCCCTTGGTCTGGCCGGTCAAGACATTCCCATACTGGCGAGGATTTTTGCTGTTGCGGATGCCTTCGATGCCCTGACCAGCGACCGCCCGTACCGAAAGCGGATCAGCAACGAGGAAGCGCTCGTGTACATGCAGGCAAATGCCGGGATCCTGTTTGACCCGCAAGTTGTATCCGCCCTCATTAAGATAAACTCCGATGGAATCCTTGCAGATTAATTTCGATATGAAACAAAAGCCATCTCTCCAAGATCTTACCCGCCAGGAATATCGCAACTTTATCACCAAAGGTGCACTGACTGCGGTATCGGTATTTCTATTTCTGGCGATTAATATCGTCGTGGAGGCGTATCCGGCGGAGACAAAGCGCAGACTGTTCATCATTGTGTTGGGCGGGCCTTTATACATTGCCCTCTTCAGCCTCTATCTTGCACGACTACGGAATCAACGCACTCTCGTAATCTGGATCAATGTATTCATCAGCAGTGTGGGGCTGCTGCTCCTTGCATTTTACCTGCCCGCGGAATTAAATATTTACTACCGGGTGATAGCGGTCCTTACCATCATATTTTTTTCCACCTTGTATGACCGCATTACCGTGATTACTGTCTTCTGTTTCGGCATCGTGATCCCTTCGGTATACTGGCTGATACAAGTAAACAGCTTTGCAGCGATGTTTTCTCCACTGAGCTTGCCGCTTCTGGCGGTTTTCATCAGCGAGACACTGCTTCGCGTACAAGAAGTGGCGCGCCAGCACATCCATCGGCTGGAAACGATCAATGAATTCAGCCGGCAGGTAGCCTCCACGCTGGACCAGAAAGAAATTTTCGATCTGCTGAGCGCCGCCATTCCTCGCGCCGTGACCGCAGACACATTCTACGTGGGGATCGAGGAGTCCGACGAGATCTTCATCCCACTGTTTCATGATGAAGGGGAATACTTTAATGAGATGCGCGTGAAACGAGAGGGCACCCTATCGGGCTGGGTGGTAAGGCACGAGCGCGAACTTTTCCTCCCTGATCTGCGCGACCCCATTGACCTGCCTGACGTCAACGTGGTGGTGGCTGGAAAGGAAAAAACCAGCCTGTCCTGGATCGGGGTGCCGATGATCACCAAACATTTCAAAGGACTGATCGCGCTGGCATCCTATCAACCCAATGCATTCAACCGGGGCGACATTGAATTGCTGGCTAATCTTTCGCAACACGTCGCCATGGCACTCGAAAACGCGATCGTTCACCAGGAAGTGGACCGCAAGAGCCGCATCGACCAGATGACCGGCGTGCTAAACCACGGAGCCTTTCTTGAGACTCTGCAAAAAATGGCTGATGACGCGAAAACGGAAAACACCCTGCTCAGCCTGATCATGCTGGATGTTGATCTGTTCAAAAAATACAATGACACCTACGGTCATCTTGTCGGCGACCGGGTTCTCAACGCATTGTGCGAGACCATCCGTCATCACATCAAGAGCACGGATGCGATTGGCCGATGGGGCGGTGAAGAGTTTATTATCGCTTTGCCGAATGCAGGCGGAGATCAGGCGTTCCACGTTGCTGAACGTATTCGCAAGACCATGAACGAGATGGAGATCCCGGGCCGAGTCGGCGAACCCATCCCTGCGCCAACTGTCAGCCAGGGCGTGGCCATTTTCCCGTCGGAGCGTGACGCGATTTTTGATCTGATTGACCTTGCGGACCAACGTCTATATGTTGCGAAGGGGCGTGGTCGCAATCAGATCGAGCCGGAGGAAATATTTTGGGAGGCAAATCGCTAACGGAGTACGTCCTCAAAAGCGGCGATCGTCGCATCCACTCCCGCGTCATCCACCCAACAATGCAGGACCATGCGGAATCCTCGTGCGGAGACAGCGCCAACACGGACGCCCCGCTTTGCCAATTGCACAGCCGCTTCTTCCGCGGACATTGGAACGGATTCTGCCAGGGACGCGAAAACCATGTTCGTTGCAGGCGTGCCGGAGGCCAGAACCAGTCCGCTGTTTTTGCGCAACCCATCAGCGAGACGCTTTGCCCGCGCATGATCTTCGGCAAGCCGATTCACCATGCTTTCTAGTGCTACGATTCCCGCCGCGGCAAGGATTCCCGCCTGGCGCATTCCCCCGCCCAGCATCTTGCGTTGACGGTGTGCTTGTTTAATGAACTGCCGTGAGCCGCAGATCACAGAACCAACCGGCGCACTCAAGGCTTTGCTCAAGCAGAAGGTGAGCGAGTCAACATGGCGGGTAATTTCCTTCACGTCGATCCCTTGCGCCACAACCGCATTGAACAATCGCGCACCATCAAGGTGGACTTTAAGGCCGTGCGACTGCGCAAATTCAGATACCTGCCGCATGTAGGCGGGTGTTTGATAGACACCGCCGCAACGGTTATGCGTGTTCTCAAGACAGATCAAGCGCGAAATGGGATCGTGTGGATCATCGGGACGCAGAGCTGCTTCGAGGTCCGTGAGGAGAAGCGAGCCGTCGGGCTGGTTGGGTAGTTGGCAGGAGTGGACTCCGCCCAGCGCAGAAATTCCCCCAGCTTCAAAAAGGAAAGTATGCGATTTGTTGCCGACCATCACCTCATCACCGCGCTGGCAATGCGCAAGGATGGAGGCCAGGTTGCCCATCGTTCCCGTGGGAACGAAGAGCGCCGCCTCGTGGCCGGTCATGTGCGCGGCAAGTTCCTGTAAACGGTTGACGGTGGGATCTTCACCGTACACATCGTCACCGACCTCGGCTTTGGCCATTGCCTCGCGCATCTCAGGCGTGGGCTTGGTCACAGTGTCGGAACGCAGATCGATGTAGTTCATACTAGCCTCCGAAGAAAAGATAGGGTAGCGGGTGGGAAATCGAAAATACTTCGCGCAGATTGTTCGCGCGCAGCGCCGAGATCGAATGGGTCTCCTGCGGGTTTACCCGAAAGAAATGAACATCAAATCGCCATTCGAAGGTCATCCATTCATGCACTGCAGGCACAATGTGTTCGGCAAGGCGGCTTTCCTGTTCCGATTGTCGCAACCAGAAAGTAACCATGGCAGAATGTTCGCTTAAACCTCGAGGGTCTGCATTAACACGAGTCAAGAACGGGAGCAGGGGCAGGATGTAACAACAACCGAAAGAGGATGCCCGGTCAGGCGCAAGTAATATGAAAGCAAAATCCTGTTTTGCACGGTGGCGTTGATCATGCCCCGCCAGCAAGGATTTCTCCTCAGCAAGGGTAAATTCCTCGACCGGCCAGCGCCCATAGCTGTGAGCACGGATCACCTCCGGGCTGGATGTGTAGGCGGCATAATCCAGCGCAGCATGTTGTTCCTGCAGTGGCTCAGCGATAAAGTCGGTGTGGATCAGTCGCTCAGGGACATGCTCAACCCACAACATGTTTGGAGCGGGCCTCTTCCAATGCCACGGTCAACTCCACCGGTAAAGGCGCCTCAAACGTGCGCGGCGTGGTTTCGTTGGGAAGAACGATCTTCAAGCGCGCGGCGTGTAAAAAATGGCGGTCCAGGTTGACGGTCGGTTTCTTGCGGCCATAGATAACATCACCAACGATCGGACAACCGAGAAACGCGCAATGCAAACGGATCTGATGCGTGCGACCGGTCTGCGGGTGGAACTCGAGCAGGGTGTGCTGTTTGAACACCTCGAGAGTCTTGTACTCACTGACCGCTTCGCGTCCCTTGCCTGGCGGCAGGACAGCCATTTTCTTACGGTGATTCGGATCCCGCCCAACCGGGGCTTCCACGCGGCCGCTTGGCGTGGGAGGCATGCCATCCACAAGAGCGAGATAGGTTTTCTCAACGGTGCGCAATCGGAACTGGTCTTGCAGCCAGCGGTGGGCACGTTCATTTTTTGCCAGCACGATCAAGCCGGAGGTTTCTTTATCAAGGCGGTGGACTACACCGGGACGTTCTTCACCACCGATCCCCTCCAGGTCAGGTTCATAACCAAGCACCGCATGGACCAGAGTGCCAGTCTCATGACCTGCTGCGGGGTGCACAACCATGCCGGCTGGTTTATTCACTACTAACAGGTCATCGTTCTCGAAGACAATGTCGAGCGGGATGTTCTCGCCGGTCAGGGCGCTCGGAGTTGGGGGCGGGATGCGCACTATCACGTGCGCCCCCGGGTCGATCATCTGTCCAGATTTTTTGGCAGGCGTGTCGTCTACCAGCACAAATCCATCCGCGATCAAGCCTTGCAAGCGGGCGCGTGAAAACTCCGGCAGTCGCTGGACGAGGAACTTGTCCAGGCGCTCGGCTTGTTGCTCTTGAAAATGAAAGGTCTCGATGCGGTCAGTCATTGGATAAAGAGGGTGATTCGCTTGAAATGCATCAAGATCGGCTCGAGCCGGGGTCGGCAGGTTCGTCGGGAAGAGTCGAAGCCTGTTCCTTGCGCTTCTTCTCCTTGCGTTCCTTGATCCAAACATCGAGCAGCAACACCCCCACTCCCAGGGTAATGCTTGCATCGGCCACATTGAAAACAGGGAATGACCCAACGGAGATAAAGTCAGTCACCTTGCCTTCGAACAGGATGCGGTCGATTAAATTGCCCGCTGCACCAGCGAGCTGCATCGCCATGGCGATACGCATCCCCTGCTCAGATTGCTCCACCTGAGGATAAAAATAGAGAATGACCCCAATGACCACCACGGCTAGAGATCCGAACACGAGACTGCCATTTTGAAAGAGACCAAATGCCGCGCCGCTATTTTCCCAGTGGACAAAACGAGCATACGGCATCAGCCACATCAGGCCGTCGGGCAGCCAGAATTCGGCGAATGGGATATTTTCCCGCACCAGCCATTTGGTCCATTGATCGAACGCAATGATGACGCTGGCGATGGAAAAGAGAAAGAGATACGAGGAGAGTTTATTTTTCAAGTAAGCCTCAAGGTTTTCGGATTATCAATGAAGGGATCGAACCGCAACGATGCAGATATTGGTTTTCAGAAATCGCGGCAGGATTGTACCATCTACTCCTGGATAAATACGCGAGGCACGCGCGCCCCGATGCTTGTAAGCACTTCGTAGGCATTCGTGCCCATCCATTCGGCAAAATCATCGGCGGTGATGCCTTCCCCGAGCAAGACCACAGAGTCGCCGACCTCGGCGGGATGATCGCCCACGTCGGCCATGAACTGGTCCATGCAGATACGTCCCACCTGTGGATGACGCTTGCCGTTGACAATGACCTGGGCGTGATTTGTCATGCGTCGGAAGTAGCCATCGGCATACCCGCACGGGATAGTGACGATTCGTGTTGGACGCTCAGCCTGCCACAACGATCCATAGCTGACCGGCCTGTCAGGCGGCGTGATCTTGGAGTAGGCGACGCGCGAACGCCACGTCAGGGCTGGATGAACTTCATCCATGCGGGCGGCTTCCCGTGTGGGGTGCACGCCATAGAACAGAATACCGCAGCGCACCATATCGAAGTAACTGTCTGGCATTTGCAGGATCGCTCCTGAATTCGCCACATGGACAAGGCGCGGACGCGGCAGGCTCCGCTTTTCATAGAAGCGCAATACTTCATGGAAGCGCTCCATTTGCAGATACGCATGAGTCAAATCCGCGGCGTCGGAGTTGGCAAAGTGGGTGTAGATACCCTCAAGATCAAGGTGCTTGCAGCGCAGAGACAAATCAAGGAAAGCCTCAGCCTCCGTATCACGCACACCCACCCGCTCCATGCCCGTGTCCACCTTGAGGTGCGCGCGGATTCGCGTCCGTGTGGATTCGGCCAGATGGTCAGCAGCCCGCAGGAGGTCGGGGGAGGAAGCGGTGAGGGTCAGGTTGAATTTTGCGAAGAAGGGCAACTGCTCGGGGAGAGTCCCGCCGGCCACGAGGATCGGTTTGTCGATCCCCAGGTTTCGCAGATGTATACCTTCTTCGAGGGTCGCGACGCCGATGTAATCGACAAAAGGAGCGATAAACGGCGCGACACCATCCACGCCGTGACCGTAGGCATTGGCCTTGAGCATCGGCATAACCAAGGCCGGGCCAACCCGCTCGCGAATAGCTTCGAGGTTCCGTTTCAACTGGGTCAGATTGACTTCAAGGAATGTTGGGCGTAATGTTTCAGACATGCGCCACATTGTAATCGAGGTTGGGCGGGCGGCTGATTCTGTAAAACCAAGGTTGAATTTGCATTGCGGCGGGCGTATACTCAAAGCACAGCCGACAAAAAGGAGCAGTCATGCACCATCATCACCCCATACTTTGCATCGTCCCGCCGCACATGCTGCGCGAGATCAGCCAGCGCGGCACGGCTTCACAACGCAATATGGCCGCCGCTTCATTAGCATGGTCGGAGCAGGTGCGGACCAGCCGCCTCACCGACCTTGCACGAAGCGCTTTCGCCGCAGAGTTGGGAGCGACGCGCGGCAAGCAGCGTAAAGTGTATGACGCGCAGTATGGCTCATCCCTGCCGGGCATGATTGTGCGCAGTGAGGGGCAGGCCCCAACTGGCGACCCAACTGCCAACGAGGCTTACGATGGGGCCGGCATCACTTATGATCTGTTCCATCAGATATACAACAGAGACTCGATCGATGGACATGGTGCCCCGATCATATCAACCGTCCATTTTCAAAAAGGATATGACAACGCTTTTTGGAACGGAAGCCAGATGGTATATGGCGATGGAGATGAAGACCTGCCCGTGGAAGAACGTTTATTTAATCGTTTCACGGCCTGTCTTGATGTGATCGGCCACGAACTGACGCATGGCCTGACCCAGCATGAAGCCAACTTGAATTACAACGGCCAGGCCGGCGCTTTGAACGAGTCGATGTCCGATGTGTTTGGATCGCTGGTGAAGCAATACCAACGCGGTCAATCTGCCGCAGAAGCAGATTGGATCATCGGCGAAGGACTCTTTACTTCCAACGTAAACGGTGTGGGCATCCGTTCGATGAAAGCGCCAGGCAGCGCGTATGATGACCCCATCCTCGGCAAGGACCCGCAGCCAGCTCACATGCGCAACTATGTCAACACTTCGGATGATAACGGCGGGGTGCACATCAACTCAGGGATTCCCAATTATGCGTTTTACACTGCCTGCATCTCGCTCGGCGGCAACGCCTGGGAAAAAATTGGGTTGGTCTGGTACAAAGCTCTGACAGAAAAACTGGGCGCAACATCAAACTTTCAAGACGCAGCCAACCTGACCTACGCCGCAGCAGGTGATATTTACGGTCTTGGCAGCAGCGAACAAACCGCCGTCAAAGTGGGTTGGGCAAGAGTGGGTATCGAAATCACAGGCAGCACGGCCTCAGCAACAAATGAAGGCTGTCTGCCAACTCTGATGCGAATTCTTGGTCTGCGATGACAAACATCCACTATCAACGCACAGGCGGATTCATGGGCCGCAAGGTTTCATTGACCCTCGACCTTGAGTCCCTGCCCCCGCCTCAAGCCGAGACGTTGAGCGGGCTGCTCGTTGCCTGCGATTTCTTCGCCCTGCCCTCCTCTTCACCAACCCCTCCGATCCCCGACGAGTTCATTTACTTTATCAGCGTTATGACGGATACCAACGAACACACCATCGAAACCAGCGACACGTCCATGGGCGAATCACTCCGTCCGTTGGTGGAAGAGCTGGAGCGATTGGCGAGGAAGTTATAAATGTCCCCCAAAACCGAAAAAGAAAAAATGCTCGCAGGAGACCGATATAACATCCTTGACCCCGGACTGGAAATTGATCGTCAGAAGGCCAAGAAGTTGATGCGGCTTTACAATCAATCCGACGAGACTCCAGAACGGCAGGACATCCTCGAGCAAATGCTGGGCACGGTTGGTCAAGACACCATCATCTGGCCTCCCTTCTATTGCACCTATGGAAAGAACATCCACCTCGGCGCTCATGTCTTTATTAATTACATGTGTGTCATCATTGACAACAACGAGGTGCGGATCGGTGACCACGTCATGATCGGTCCATCTGTGCACATCTATACCGCCGCACACGATCTGCAAGCAAAGACCCGCATCCAAGGCTGGGAAGTGGCAAAGCCTATAACCATCGAAGAAAATGTGTGGATCGGCGGCGGGGCCATCATCCTGCCCGGGGTAAGCATTGGGCGGAATGCTGTCATTGGAGCTGGGGCTGTCGTCACACGGGATGTGGCGGCAGATACAGTAGTCGCTGGAAACCCGGCAAAGCTAATCCGCGCGATCGAACAGGAATGATTGAAAAGTGCTGGCGGCTGCCAGCACTTGTTTTTTCTAAAAGTTACCTATTCCAGGTAGACATTTCGTAAATGTTCGATGTCTTTCTCCGTCAAGCCGAGAGTGGAATGGAGATAGGCATCGAAGGAACCATATTCCCGGTCAATTGTGTCAAAGGCCGCTTGAAGATAGGCTGGCTGGACTCGCATGAATCCGCTCACCACATCGGCGAAGCGTTTCCCTTTTTTGAAGCGCAGGAGGAACATGGACCAGCGCAGAGAATCGGCGAGGAAATGATTGGTGAGCAGATAGTCTTCGATGACGGTCGCCTGGGGAACGCCAAGCAGTCGCAGCAACAGGGCAGACGCAAAGCCGGTGCGGTCCTTGCCCGCTGCGCAGTGGAAAAGAAGCGGATTCCCGTGGGCAGCCAGGACTTCCTGCATGAACTGACGTATCTCCGGGGTGAAGCGCGTCACGAGTTCGATATTCGTTTTGGTCAAATATTCGCCGGGGTTCACGCTGTCCAGATGTTTGACGAAATCATCATGCATTTCGTACCAGATCGAGGTGCTGGCATCATTGATGGGGATCTTGACGTGACGGATCGGGGCGTTGACGGGCAGGCGGTCCGGCTCGCGGGTCGTTTCGGCCACCGCGCGAAAGTCCACGATCAGGGCGAGCGAAAGCGCCGACAATCGCTTGAGGTCGGCATCGGTCAGTTTGTGCAGATTATCGGAACGATACAACATCCCCCAGCGGACGGTGCGTCCATCTGCAGCGGCATAACCGCCAAGGTCGCGAAAATTTCGCGCCCCAGAAAATACCAGGCGGCGGGCGCCTCGAGCTTTGCGCGAATCGGTGAACTGCCGTTCCAAACTGATCGGGTCGAACATGGGTTGTCTCCTGTACGCATTACACTGGCGGGATACCCTGTGGCGGGTTGGGCGCTATTATCTCAAAATTCGGGCGGTTTGGGATTGCAATTTTGAACGGGTATAATTTCGAAAAAGGTGCAAATGAGCAAAACAAGACTGGAAGCATTCAGCGACGGCGTGATCGCCATCATCATCACCATCATGGTGCTCGAATTAAAGATCCCCGAGGGCAACACGCTGGCGTCACTGGCGCCGGTTGCGCCAAAGTTCCTCAGTTACTTGCTGAGCTTTGTTTTCGTTGGCATTTATTGGAATAACCATCATCACCTGATGCACATCGTTGAGCGGATCAACGGAAAGGTTCTTTGGGCAAACATGCATTTGCTGTTCTGGCTGTCCATCGTGCCGTTCGCAACAGGCTGGATGGGCGAGAACGAACTTTCAGCCACCCCAGTGGCCGCCTACGGGTTCGTCTTGTTGATGGCAGGGTTTGCTTATTACCTCCTCACACTTGCTCTATTGGCAATTCACGCCCCCGGCTCCACGCTTGCAAAGGCGATCAGTATCAATACAAAGGAATACATCTCCCTGGTGAGTTACCTGGCCGCTGTGCCGTTGGCGTTCGTCAACCCCTGGTTCGCGGTTGGGAGCTATGTATTCGTTGCGGTGATCTGGTTCATCCCCGATCCGCGTGTGGAAAAAGTGCTGGGAGAATAGAATGGACATACCCGATCGCATTGTCACGTTTCTTGAACTGCGCCGCAACAACGGCGACCGCGGGTCGCGGAAATTCATCGCGCACAAAGGTATTGTCTACGATGTCACCGATTGCCCGAAGTGGCGTTCCGAAATGCACGAGCGCCTGCATTTCCCCGGTCAGGACCTGACCAGCGAACTCCCCGATGCTCCGCACGAAGAGGAAGTGTTCATCCATGATTGCGTCAAGATCATAGGCAGGTTGGCGGAGTGAGAGGGAAGAGTCGAAAGCCTAAGGTCTGAGGTCGAAGCCTTCGACTTTTGACTTTTGACCGTTCTCCTCGGAAAAGATTACAATCACCCCATGACCGAAACGACCGATAAGACGACCGAGGTAAAACCGCCCCGCCCGACATTCGTGGCCATCTGCGGACGCATCTTCCACGCGGACCCCGACTACTTTCCGCAAGCTGAATATCGCGGGAGACGCATCTACCTTTGCACCGATTCCTGCCTCGGCGCTTTCCTCTCCGACCCCGATCGGTTTGTGGCTGCGCACAAGAAAAGCTACAAAGTCAAAGACAGCGCAAGTACTACAGAAGAGGTTTGTCCACCCGAGACCGGCGCTTAGCAATTGCTTTTATTCATACACGGAGTATCCATGCTCGAACCGCGCAAACCCATCCAATACGTTCAATTCGACACCGGGGACAATAAAACCATTGCCAGCCATACGATCGTTGAAGCGCCAGTCTCGCTGACGGTCAACGGCGAAGTGTGGGTCTCGTTGATGTGCACCCCGGTCCATCTTGAAGCGCTCGCGGTGGGATTTTTATTCAACGAAGGCGTGATCAATTCCATCGATGATGTGGCCGATGTGCGCGTGTGCGAACACGGCGACAACGTAGATATCTGGTTGACCAGTTCGGCGGAAAAGCCCACCAAGTGGACGCGCACCTCTGGCTGCTCCGGCGGGATGACTGCCGTCGATTCGATCCAGCGACCCCGTTCGGGTCCGGGCGGACGCGAGGTTTCCCTCACCGCAGAGCAGATCGGCCACCTCGTCGAAATGCTGTTCGAGTCGCAGGAGTTGTACCGCGAAACAGGAGGGGTCCACACGTCTGCGTTGAGCGATGGGGGTCAGATCATCCTATCGGCAGAGGATATCGGCCGCCACAATACGCTCGATAAGATCGCCGGCCTGTGCCTGATGAAGAACATCCTACCCGATCAGCGGGTGCTCATCACCACCGGTCGCATCAGTTCGGAGATGTTGCAAAAGGCGGTGCGTTTTGGTGCGAACATTTTGATCTCACGCACCTCGCCATCTTCACTTTCTATAGAGCTTGCAGAGAAATGGGGCATCACATTGATCGGGTACGCTCGCCGCAATAGATTTAATTTATATGCGCACCCGGAGCGTATCCTGCAAGCCGAAAAAACAAAATAAGGAATTTTATAAATGGTAAAACTCGTCCCCATGGACCCAGCGGACTTCCCCGCCTATCTCGAACGCGGCATCCGCGAATACGCCGAGGACAAAGTCAAAAGTGGACAGTGGCAGGAATCTGAATCGCTCGAAAAATCGCGCGGCGAATTCATGCACCTTCTGCCTGACGGCGTCAACACAAAAAACGAATTCATCTACACCATCATAAATGAAGAAACCGGCCAGAAGATCGGCGTGCTGTGGGTTGAGATCAAAATGGATGAAACGCCCCGCCGCGCCTTTGGCTTTGACTTCCTCATTTATGAGCAATTCCGCAGCAAGGGATTTGGAAAGCAAGCGTTACAAGCCCTGGATCAGTTGCTGATCTCGATGGACGTCGATTCGATGGGGCTGCACGTCTTTGGTCATAACGCCACAGCCTTTGAGCTATACAAAAAGATGGGGTTTGAGATCACGAACATCAACATGAGGAAGAAATACAAATAACCGGGGGACTTGGTAAAATCGTCGGCATGAAATTTTTCCTCCACATCTTCATCACCGCGCTATTGGCAGCAGCGGTACTGGCCGCCTGCACACAGGCTTATAACGAATCGCCACTGACCCGCCCCACTTATGACCCATTCCTGCCTCTCGATGGTGCACCGCAGAATTCCCCTAATTTCGAAGGGGCAGGCCCTGCCGCAGTAACACCGTATCCTTCAGACGCGCCGTTCATTGTACCCACGGCAGTTCCGCTCAACCAGCTTGTTCCACCGCTGCGCCCGGCGGGACAACTCTTCCTCACACCCACCCCGGATGCACCTCACAGCCTCCCTGCCCCACGCACGAATGAGGAGGAGTATGTCGTTCAACCCGGCGACACGCTCGGGGGCATCGCCGAATCATACGGGATTGGCATCGAAGCAGTGATGGAAGCCAACGGCCTTGGCAACGCAGACGTGCTCGACGTGGGTCAGGTGCTTATCATCCCTCTCGCCCAGCCGGAGTTAACTCCGTCATCATTCAAGATCATCCCCGATTCCGAACTGGTTTACGGCCCGGCCAGTGTCAACTTTGATGTAGCGGGGTTCATCCAGCAACAAGGCGGGTATCTTGCCGGCTATGCGGAAGATGTAAATGGCGAGTACATGACAGGCGCCCAGGTGATCACTTTCGTTTCACAGAATTATTCGGTCAACCCGAGGCTTTTGCTTGCATTGATCGAACATCGCAGCGGATGGGTGACCAATCCCTACCCGGCTCAAACCGACTTTGCGTTGGGCATCGCTGATCCGTCGCGCTACGGCCTCTATTATCAACTCACATACGCCGCCGATGAATTGAACCGCGGTTATTACCATTGGCGCTCCAACGCCATCGCCTCCTGGGTCCTCGCTGACGGATCCGTCGCCCCTGTCGCCCCATCGATCAATGCCGGCACGGCCGGGGTACAGCAGCTCTTCGCCAAGCTAGATGACCGAATCACATGGACCAGCGATGTGGGCGCGCCTGAACTCAACCCATCCAGCTTCTACAACACATACTTTCTGCTCTTCGGCCAGCATCCCTTCGATTACGCAGTGGAGCCGCTTGTCCCATCCTGGTTGCATCAACCGCGCATGGCGCTTCCCTTCGAACGCGGCGTGCCGTGGGTCTTCACCGGCGGCCCGCACGGCGGCTGGGACTCCGGGTCCGCATGGGCTGCTCTCGACTTCTCGCCCATCGTGGAAGACTCAGGCTGCTTCACCACTGACACCTGGGTCACAGCTGTGACGGATGGTCTTATCGTCCGTACTGGTGATGGTCAGGTGATCCAGGACATCGATGGTGACGGCAACGAACAGACCGGCTGGGTAGTACTCTACATGCACATCGAATTTCGCGATCGCGTGGAGACTGGTACTTACGTCCGTGCGGGAGATCGCATCGGTCACCCCTCGTGCGAGGGCGGCTTCTCGAACGCCACGCACCTGCACATTGCCCGCAAATACAATGGCGAGTGGATCACAGCCGACGGTCTGATTCCCTTCGTGATGGATAACTGGGTCCCGAGCGGAGCCGGCGCAGAATACGACGGATTCCTGACCCAAGGCGACGCCGTCCTTGAAGCGCTTGAGGCGATAAGTGAATTGAATACCATCCAGCGCTAGAATCTTAATCCTGCCTAAACTGCCCTCGCCTCGAACAGGTATAATCCCCACAACATGAAACGACTGCCCAGCATCCTTGCGGTTGCTTCCATTCTCCTTTCAGCATGCGCCAGCCGTAATACATCGTCGCTGTGGGGTCAATACGCAACACCTACGCCATTGTATTACTCCGAAGACCCGATCGCATTTCCTATCGCGACGGATGCCCCGCCGACCGAGTCGCCGCTCGTGCCGACTCTGCCCTCGCCCTTTCCCACGCCCACCTTCACGTTCACGCCAACGTTCCTGCCTGTTTCGCCCATCGCCGGCGTGACCGTCACCCCGGATCCGCTCAACCAGCCGATCCTGTATTATGCCCAAAGCGGCGACACGCTCGAAGCCGTAGCGACCCGCTTCGGGGTGGAGCGAGGCGAGATCACGTCGCCGAAGAATCTTCCAGCCAGCGGGCTGATCGAGCCGGACATCCTGCTCTTCATCCCCAAAAAACTGAACGGCGACACTACTCCGAATGTGCAAGTCCTGCCTGATGCAGAAATCGTTTTTTCAGCGACGGCCGCGAACTTCAACACCACGCAGTTCATCCTGAATGCGAATGGACACCTAAGCCAGTACCGCGAATATCTCGGCTCCACCGGTTGGACAACCGGTCCGCAGGCGATCGAACGCGCCGCATGGGAAAACTCCATCAGCCCGCGCCTGTTACTGGCCTTGCTTGAATACGAAAGCCGCTGGGTGTACAGCACGCCAACAACCACATTGCTTGAAGAATACCCGATGGGGTTCGAAAGCAAGAAATATAAAGGGTTGTTCATGCAGTTGGTGTGGACCATCAACCAGGTCTACGAGGGATACTACGGCTGGCGCACCGGCACATTGACCGAGATCACATTCCCGGATGGCGAAACGTTGCGCCTCCACCCCGAACTGAACGCGGGCACCGTGGCATTGCAATATTTCTTCTCGCGCCAGCATAACCGCGCCGAGTGGGAACAGATCCTTGACCCGAACGGTGTGAACAATTTCTACGCACTCTATGAGCAAATGTTCGGCGACCCCTGGGCGCGTGCCGCCACCGTGGAGCCGCTCATCCCGCCGGGTCTGACCCAGCCCACCATGGTGCTGCCCTTTGAGCCCAACCGCGAATGGAGCTACACCGGCGGTCCGCACGGCGCATGGGAGCATGATGGTCCGCTCGCCGCGGTGGACTTTGCCCCCTCCACTGAACATGGCGGCTGCGAAGAGACTCGCACATGGGTGTTATCGGCTGCGCCTGGCCTTGTTGTTCGTTCAGAAAAAGGGGTGGTTGTTGTCGACCTGGATGGAGATGGACTCGAACAAACCGGCTGGAACCTGCTCTATCTTCACATCGCTACAGAAGATCGGGTTGCCAAAGGAACGTGGCTTGAGGTCGACGGGCGTGTTGGTCATGCCTCGTGCGAAGGCGGGCAATCCACCGGCACGCATCTTCACTTTGCACGCAAGTACAACGGCGAGTGGATCCTAGCCGACGGTCCGATACCAATGGTGCTGGGTGGATGGGTCGTACATGCTGGGGCGAAGCCGTACGAAGGCACAATGACCCGTGGGACTCTCACCGTGATCGCCGACCCGGTCGGGCAGGCCTGGTCGATCATCTTCCGAAAACCTGATGAATAAAGCGATACCTAGTTTCCTGCTCTTCATCGCCTTAGTGCTTACTGCCTGCGCTCCGGTTTCACCTTTCGGCTTTGGCGAGATCAACCCCACGCCAACTATAGAAGCGCTCCCCAGCCCTACGCCGCCGGGGCGTCCGCACTACAACCCCGGCGAGCTCGTAGATTACGTGGCGCAAACCGGGGATACCATCCCCGCACTAGCCAAACGCTTCAATACCACCGAAGAAGAGATATTCGCGGCAAATTCTTTCATTCCGCGCGATGCCACAACCATGCCTCCCGGCATGCCGATGAAGATTCCTATTTACTATCTGCCGCTCTGGGCTGAACCGTATCAAGTCATCCCCGATCATGCGCTGGTCAATGGGCCAACGTTGATCGGTTTCAACACCACCGCCTATCTTGCCGAAACAGATGGCTGGTTGAAAAAGTATCGGGCATATGCCGGCGGCAATTGGCGCACCGGCGCAGGTATTGTGGATTATGTTTCCACAAACTTCAGCGTCAATCCGCGCTTGTTGCTCGCCCTGCTGGAATATCAAGCCGGAGCCATCACTCAGCCCGAAAAACCAGGCAACCCATACCTGCTCGGATTCGAAGAAGAATACTCCGGCACTGTGTACCTACAGCTTGTGAAAGCGGCAAATATTCTGAACCATGGTTATTACAGTTGGCGGGCTGGCAGTCTCACCGAATTCGAATTGCTTGATGAAAAGCTCTTCCGCCCGGACCCCTGGGACAATGCAGCCTCGGTCAGCATCAAATATTACTTCTCCCGCATCGTTTCTGGACCTGAATTTGATACAGCCATCGGACCTTCCGGCCTCGCCCAAACCTTTACCGAACTCTTCGGTGACCCATGGGCTGACGAAACGGTTCTAATCCCTGGAAGCTTGCGCCAACCGGAACTGCCCCTGCCCTTCCAAGCCGGCCAAGTCTGGTCCTACACTGGTGGTCCGCATACCGGCTGGGGAACCATGCAACCCTATACCGCAATAGATTTCGCCCCTCCTTCCGACAAAAGCGGATGCTTTGTGGCGGAGTCGAAATATTATGTCACAGCAATGGCAGATGGAATCGTAGCCCGGTCTGAACTCGGCACAGTGGTTCTCGACCTCGACGGAGACGGCAACGAACGAACCGGCTGGACGATCTACTATCTTCACCTTGCCACGAGTGGTCGCGCGCCGCTCGGTGCTCAACTAAAGCGCGGCGACCCCGTCGGCTACCCCTCCTGCGAAGGCGGGCGCGTTACAGGAACCCATGTCCACATCGGGCGGAAATACAACGGTGAATGGATTCTCACTGACAGCCCGATCACATTCGTGCTCGGTGGTTGGACCGTGCACAATGGGAGTGTGGCATATAAAGGAACCATGACGCGCGGCAGTTTAATAATTACTGCCTGCGAATGCGGTGACCTTTACACTCAGATCCGATCGGACCTGGCGCCGTAGCCGTCGACATCCCGCTACCATTGATCGCCTTCGTTACGAACGAAATAGGCAAAACACGGCCAGCAATCTCCTGGCTTCAATATCAGCTCCGAGAAAATATTTTTATTATTTTTAATCTACCCGTATTGCCTATACGCAATTCCGCTTATTTTGAGGACCAATGATCAACTTCAGAACAAAATTTGGCCGCAAAGCTTGGAAACACATCAAAAACGAATACATGGTTTGGTTGACGACGGTCGGAGAAAATGGAATGCCTCAGCCGCGTCCTGTCTGGTTTGTTTGGGATAAAGGCGAGATCCTGATTTTCAGCCAGCCGGGCGCGTATAAAGTGAAGCATATTGCCAGGCATAAAGAGGTTTCACTGCATTTCAACTCGGATCCTAAAGGTGAGCAAGACGTTATCGTCTTACTTGGCACTGCGCGGATCGATGAATCCTCACCACAAGCGCACCTTATTCCCGCCTATGTTATTAAGTACCGCAAGGGGATCAAAAGCTTAAATTCCACCCTGGAAGAATTCGGAAAAGAATACGCTGCAGCCATTCGCATTACTCTTGCGAACATACGCGGATGGTGATCTTTATAAATCAACCGCGCCCGGAATAAATTCCGGGCGCGGTTCTATTTACTGCACATCTTCCGGCTCTGAAAGCTCCCTTTCGATAACCACCCGCGGACTCCCCTGCCCTTCTGACTCTAGAATCGTATAAGAAAGGTCGATAGGAAAAACCCGGCTCAGCATGGCGTGGACCGGGCAATATTTCTCCACTGAAAGCTGAATAGCACGTACGACGGCAGCCTCTTCCACATTTCGGCCGGTGACACGATACTCAAGGCGGGCGCGCGTATAGACTTTTGGGTAATTTTCCGCCCGATCGCCATGAACACGGACTTCGAATTCCGTCACATCCTGCTGTTTTTTCTTTAGGATCGAGATCACATCCATCGCAGAGCAACCTGCCAGGCTGAGCGCGACCATCTCCATCGGGCCGGGGCCGCGTCTCGCGATCGAAGAGTCGGAGGGCGAATCAAACAGGATCGGCATTCCCGAATCTGCAACCGCCTCAAACACCATGTTTCCATCCCATGTTACTTTACCATCCATGATAGCTCCTTTTGTTTTTGACCGTCTATTCCTGGATCAACGGCACTATATATTTTTCAAGCTGGGATCGTTCGATCTTACCGACCCACTGCAAGCGGACCTGTCCTTGCCGGTCGATCACAAATGATGATGGCAAGTTCATCGTGTTAAATGCCGCTTCAGAGAGGTAGTCTGGGTCAAGCCAAATGGGGAAACTCAAACCGTAAGAGTCTACAAAATCACGAACATCCACTGCTTCATCTCCATCATTTAGGCCAATGATCAGGAAACCTAGATCGGCATAATCCTGATAAAAACCCTCGAGAGTAGGCATTTCTTCACGGCATGGCGGGCACCAGGTTGCCCACATGTTCACCAATACCACCTTCCCTTGGTAATCAGTCAAGGAACGAGAAACTCCGTCCAAATCATACAATGTCAGTGAGGGTGCCGGATAATTGACTTTTACGGGCGTTGTTTGAACTTGCGCAGCCTCAGCTGCCTGGCTTTGACGCAGGGTGATCATGGTCATGACAGCTACGCCAACTGCGATCAAGCCAAAACCAACCAGAAGCATGGCAATAATGCGTTGAAATGGGGTTGTGGAAGACATTTTTGAACCTAAATTGAAGAGTTTTTGCCTTCAGAGAGGCGATGGAAGTATAACCCGAATAAAGGGCAATCATGAACATCAGGGACAAACGTCCATACAATCAGGAAATTTGCCACTATTCCCTGCCCGCCAGTTCAATTAATATGATTGCAAATGTTAGAAACTTTGGAAGAAATCACTTTATTTACTGGAATTTCGGCCGAAACGCGTCGCCTTGTGGAACAGCATTTTGAGCCGTTCTCGCGCCGCGCCGGAGCTATTATTTTTGAGCAAGGAACACCAGCGACGTACTTATATCTTCTTCTCACCGGAAGCGTACTTGACCGCTACAAACCTTACGACGGCCCCGAAATCAAGCTAAATACATTCCCCCCCGGAAGCGCATTCGGTTGGTCTGCTGTGATCGGAGGCAGGTTCTACACTTCCAGCGCTGTGGCGCGCGAAGATGTGGATGCCATTCGAATCCGCGGCACCGACCTGCGAAGGCTCGTTGCAGAAAACCATCAATGCGGAGAAGAGCTCCTAGATCGTCTCGCCGACCTGGTTTCCCAGCGTTACAAGGATGCACATCGGCAGGTCCGTGCCATTCTCGACCATGCCTTGCCACGCGAGCCAGAGAAAGGATAAGCCATGGCTGTTCCGTCTGTCGCAACCCGAGAAGAACAGATCAAGGCTCTGCTTGGAAGGCTAAGCGCATATGTGGAGCAATTCCACGGAGGGACAGTCGAATTTGTCGCTCTAGACGGAAACCGCCTCATGGTCCGGCTGGGAGGCGCATGTCTGGGCTGTCCATTGCTCCCTTCAACATTACACGGTTGGGTGGAGGGAACCATCCACCAGTTCTTCCCTGAAATAGAAGTTGTTCCTGCAGAATAATGAAACAGAAAAAAGCCCCTGCATTGGCAGGGGCTTTTGCTTTGCTTCGCCTAATCGCGTCTAAAGTATCGAAAAACCAAGTATGCGCCGGCGCTGATCAGGGCGGCAGCCCAAATATAATTGATGAGGCCGCCTGCAGATACGATCAACAGAAAACCGATCAAGCCGAGCACAGCGGACGGGTACCATGCCCAACGCATTTCAGCCAACAGGGCTACGAGCATGAATGTCAGCGCCAGGCCAAGGAAGAATATTCCACCTGAGGCCTCGCCGCTCACGAATTGCGGAGCGAACGAGACAAAGGCCAGTGTAGTAAACACGCCGGCGGGGATTAACGCCCACCAACGTTCACGTCGCGCGGGAAAATAAACCAGCCAGAATGCAACAGCCACACCACCCAGGAAGACCGCTCCACTAAGATCCTCGAGGGAGTCAGGCAGCAAGATCAGTGTTCCGATACCAACTAAAGCTGCACCAGGTATGGCCGCCCACCACGAGCCGGTGAAATAGGAAATCAAGAATGCAGCCCCTGCAGCAAGGAAAACGATTCCCCAAAAGACATCAGCCACATCATTCAGGAAACCTGCATTTTGCAGGATAAACAAGCCGCCTAGGACTACAAGGGCAAGACCAACAATGATGGAAGGATCGATTCGTTTCATTTTATTCTCCTAGAGCACAGACACCTTGCCAACACCAGCTTCAATGGTCAGGTCTATGCGGTTTGGGTTGTTACCAAAATCGGGGGATTCATAGATGCCGTTGGCATACGGAAATCTCGTTGTATTTATCTTGATCTCGGCCAACCCGGAATCCGAGCGGATCCGCGCAGCCACACCATGAGGGATGCGCATTTTCAACTCCGCCGCGCCGGCTTGTGCATCGGCGGTGACAATTCCACTAGCCGGCATGGTGATCTCGGTTGAGCTCGCTCCAATCTGGACTTTGAGGCGGGTGACTCGGATTCGGCTGAGGTCTACGACCGATTGACTTGCACCCGTTTCAAGGTCCAGCGCGAACGGAATATCATTTGGAAGGCGAAGGTTCCACTCCAATCCGCGATTTATTCCTAGGAAAGGAATGAACATTGCATCTGTTCCCACGCGAATGTCAAGGCGATCGCCTGCATGGTGCGCATCCACCTTGATACCTTCAGTTCCATCCCCTTCGAGGGCCTTGCCTGCAGACGCGCCGTCAGTCAAACTCAAGCGGCCCGCACCGTGATTGACTTTCAGGGTTACTTCCTTTGCGCTTTGCAGGTCTACCGAAACCGCTTCATTTTTGGTGCTGGAACGGAGGTAGGCGCCAGCAATGATCGCGCCTCCAAGAATGATGAGGAGGGCCGGCCAGAAATACTCAATTGCATCGAACAGGATGAGTCCTCCCAGAAGGATGAGCACAACGCCCCAGAACAGATTTCCGTTACGCATTCTCTCCTCCACCACGGAAAGACCGCCAGACACTTCGGCCAAGGAACCAAACACCGAGCAGGATAAGAACTATTGGCAGGCCATAATCGCCTAGGATGCTCAATCCGCCAAAGATCGTGGCAAAGACCAGGAACATTACGGCGCTTACCACGATCGAGTTTAAGCCACGAGAAATGTTCTGGCGGGGGTTATCACCGAGCAAGCCGGCAATAATTGAGCCAATGCCAACAAAACCGGGGATGAGAGCCCACATATAAGCCCATGCTCCCTGGCCTTGCGCGGCATAGTTGTCGTTGTACCAAATGATACCGCCCACGCCAGCGACAATAGCTGCAGGAACGGCCATGCCCGGGTTACCTGACAGAAGCCCAAGAACAAGCAAGCCCGCACCGATCCAGACCAGAATGAAAGGGCCTTCAAAATACGTGTCGGCAAAATCTGCCAGAGAGGGGATGTTTTTTTGTGCAACGAACCATGCTCCGAGCAGGATGAGCAGTAATCCGAGCACCAATTGTGAGCGACCTTGTCTTGTCATGAGATTCTCCTTGAAAATTTACTAAATGACTAATCTATTTACGTAAGGGTTTTTCCCGGGTTGCAGGGAAAATCACCTTTTCACCACATCAGGGACTGCCAGCCAATCTCCTTCATGGCTGGGATGACTGGCCTGCTGGATGGATCCTTGATCGAGCAGGCTCTTAACGGTACGTTCTGCGAGATCTTTCTTCCAGCCAAACAGGCGAGTTACGTCCCGAAGTTGGGCAGCACCAACGGAAGAAAAGTATAGATGAAGTAATTTCACCCTGGCTCGTGCTTCACTTATAGCCCTAGCCTGTTCAGGAAGTTCTGGATAATGGCGGGATGCTATTTCGTAAATGTGAGAATATCGCCACGCACCTGCCTCTGCCACCCCGACGGGCAGGATCTTGAAATCAGCTTGCAATTGCTCAATGGCTTTGTTGAATTCAGATTCTTTTGCGTTTGCCAACTTCGCCAGTCTGCGGAGATCGAGGGTGTTGAGCTTTCCATTATCAAGCAGGGTTTCATAAACCTGTTTTGCGGATTGGGTTAATCGGCCTTCTTGATAAGCGATAAGGTAATCCTCATCCGGCGAACCGTAATTCTCGGAAAGCGCGTAAAAGTATGGAGCGATCTCAAGCGAAATCAGGGTGGCCTTGTGCCGCAGGATTTTTCCGTAATACCAAATTCTTTTATCGAGAGCCTCATCTTTCCAACCCCATGTGACATGGCCAGGATCATCATGCTTGTCGGCAACTGGACGATCACCGGCAACAGCCGCCCAAAGAGAAGGCAGGTCGACACCGTTGATGGGCCAAAAGAATATAAAACCACGATCATCCACAAATCGACGCGCCTGAGCAGGAGTCACGATCGATTTTCGGGGAGGCAGGTTATATGTTTTTGTTCGGTAACTTTGCAGCTTCTTTAAGTCGATAGTAGGCATTGATTAATCATATCATTTTCGCAATAAACCATGCTACACTTTTCGCAAGGAGAGCAGCATGTCTACAACCGAGCCGCGTATTCGATCTCTATATAACTCGTTGATCTTCGAATTGACGAAGGCTTTTGCACTTCCGCACAACCAAATGACACATAAGGTTGTCGAGCTGGTCTTTGGGCGCGCTGTGCGGAGTGTGGCGGAGTTAGGGATCGGTCTTGACCGCGAAGTAGAGGCAGGGGGACTCATCAACGGGGCCCGATGGTTGCTGCCCCGCTTTGTGAAACGCCATGCGGCGCGTGGAGTGGAGAACATCCACAATGACGGTCCTCTGGTGATCGCATCGAATCACCCTGCAGGTATCGACTCGGTCGTAATTTGCGCACACGTTGAACGCCCAGACTTCAAGATCATCATTGGCGATATCCCTTTTTTCGAGAAGCTGCCTAATGTCAGCAAGCATGCCATTTACGCTCCCGAAACCGGTGATACTGCCGGGCGGATGCAAGCGGTGCGCGAATCCCTTCGACACTTGAAGGCGGGCGGAGCGTTATTAATCTTTGCCCGAGGAGGGATCGAGCCGGACCCAGACAGCATGCCGGAACCGGAAGTTGAATTTGGGCATTGGTCGAGAAGTCTGGAAGTCTTCCTGCGGCATGTACCAGAGACGCAGGTGCTTGTCACCATGGCGAGCGGGGTGATCGCAAAGGCTTCCATGCGCAACCCGCTCACCCGTCTGCGAAAGATGCGGGCAGACCGTCAACGCATTGCCTTCCTTACGCAGATCGCACGTCAAATATTGGCCGGACAGGAGTTGTTTGGACTTACGCCGAGAGTAACATTCGGGGAAGTGATCGCGGGAACCCAACAAGATGTGCTCGACTCGATCCATGGCGCAGCGTTACGGGTTTTACGTCAACACATGGAATGGGGGCAAAATCTCTCGGCTTGACATGCCCTCCCCCGCTGGCTATAATGCCTGCACTGCGCGGGTGTAGTTCAGTGGTAGAACGTTTGCTTCCCAAGCAAAATATCGTGGGTTCGAGTCCCATCACCCGCTCTTGCGCCGAGATCTGCTCTCGGCGCTTTCGTTTTCTGTCAAGGCGCAGAGATGTTCTCCTTTCAGAGCTGTAAAGGAGCTAAAAATCGCCTCTAACATGGATTTGCAAGGGTGCTGTTATGAAAGAAGCGAGTCCTGACGTTAAAATCACGCTGGAGTTACTATGCCTGGAAAGAAAATCCTCTACGTTGAAGATAATGCCGACAATCGCATGTTGATCCGCCGCGTACTGATCTCGGAGGGCTACGAGGTAGCCGAGGCGATCAGCGCCCATGACGCACTGGCAAAGATCCAGTCGGTCCTGCCGGACCTGATTCTGATGGATATCAACATGCCGGATATGGATGGATATGCGCTGACCGCGAAGATTCGTAAAACGCCCGGATTCGATCACGTTCCCATTATTGCCGTAACGGCCAATGTGATGCGCGGCGACCGTGAAAAGTCGCTCGAAGCCGGATGTGACGGCTACATTCAAAAACCGATCGACATTGATCTTCTATCCCAACAGATCGAACGCTTCATGGCAAGGAAACAACAATGACCGACTCTTCATCCATTGATCCCCACCCGGCACGAAAGCCGCAGATTCCCAAGGAAACAACTGTCCTGGTTGTGGAGGATAATGTTTCCAATTTTGTATTGATCGCACGCATGTTGGGCTATCTGGGAATCCACTGCGAGTGGAAAACGTCCGGCTACGAAGTTGTTGAATATGCCGACACGCTACCAAGGCTTGATCTGATCCTTATGGATATCCGCCTGCCATACGAGGATGGATACGGTGCGCTGAAAAAGATCCGCTCGGCGGAACACCTGAAGAATATCCCCATTATTGCGGTGACAGCCGAAGCCAGCGAAGACCAGATGCGGAAAGCGCGCGAATCTGGTTTTGATGGTTTTTTGGGGAAACCCCTTGATCCAGACCGTTTCCCCGAACAGATCCGCCGAATTTTAAACGGCGAAAAGGTTTGGGAATACACATAACCCGCCATGAATGAAACTATCCAATCCGGTTCTTCCTCGAAAGCAACAGCCAAACGCGGCAGTCTGGCAAGATCCTTTGCGTTAACGCTGACCCTGGTCTCGTTCATTCCGCTGCTTCTTATGTCGGTGGCGGCATGGGGACGTTCATACACACTGCTTCGCGGACAAGCGGAAACGCAAATGAAGACGCTCGTTTCGGGCGAAGTAAAGGCATCACAAAATCAGGTAAAAATTCGTCAAATTCGGCTTGACCGCATCGCTAGGCGGGCTGATTTTGAGAGTGCCGTTAACTCGCTGCTCCATCAGAGCCCATCGAGTCCATTTTTTCTTGAGAGCAGCCGCTTGATACGGGGTATCTTCAACGAGTTGAACAGGGAAGGCGCAAGTCCGATCTTCACAGAATTCATGATCATTACTCCTGAGGGCGAGGTGTTACTTGCCAGCCAGACAGACTGGCAGGGAAAGTCGGTTTCAAACATATCTTTGTTTGAAGATTTGCGTTCCTACGATTCTCAAACGGTCGGCACGTACGATTTTGCGCCATTCTTTCCCGGCCAGTTTGTCCTCTTGACCGTCGATCAATACCGAACCTCTGATGGAATTTCCCGAGCCACCGTGATCGGTGTTTCTGAGGAACAGAGCGCGTCGGCTATCCTTGAATCGCTTAGCAAACTCAGCCCCGAATCGTCACGCGCATATTACGTGACAAATTACGGAGGGTATATCGGACTGGAACCATACACCAACGCCTTGGTTCCTTTCGTTTCCTCTCTTGAGCAGCGCGCACGCGTAGATTCAACTTTAAACCCCTTGAAGGAAAGTGAAAAACAATCCACGAAAGTTGCTGTGGATTCGGTGGAGTATGTCAACGAGCAAGGCGACAGAGCCATCGCCCAGGTAGCCTGGATTGATGAGCTGCAAGCCGGGCTCGTCTTGGAGGTCCCGACCGATGCGGTTTTCGGAGAATTAAACAGCCTGCTCCCATTCGCCTTTCTCGTTTTTGGCGGCCTGGCCGCGGCGATCATATTCGCATCGTTCAGTGTGACCAATCAGATCACCAAGCCGCTGCTTTCATTGACGGATGTGGCGGGGCGTATCGCGCGAGGCGAATTGCAGGAACGGATTTCCATCGCGCGCAATGATGAGATCGGCGTGCTCGCAAATTCGTTCAACATCATGTCGGATGAACTGAACCGCCTGTACACATCATTGCGCGGACAGGTAGAAGAACGCACGCGGCAGATCCGTACAGCAGCAGAGGTTGCACAGGGCATCACAACCGCATTCGATCTTCACGATCTATTGCAAAAAACTGCGCAACTGATCGTGGAGCGCTTCAGCTTTTATCATACTGGTGTGTTTCTGATCGATGAAACCGGCAAGTTTGCGAGTCTGCGAGCCGCGCATGGTCCTTCCGCCGAAGAAATGCTGAAACGCGGGCACCGGCACCAGGTAGGTTCGGCATCCATTGTTGGATGGGTAAGCGCAAATAAAAAACCGCGCGTCGCTTCAAATGTGGACCTGGATCCGGTTCATTATCGCAACGAACTGCTCCCCCTCACCCGCGCCGAAGTTGGCATCCCCATCGTTCTGGGCGGCGTCGTTTTAGGAGTGTTGGATGTACAAAGCACGGAGCCGGAAACGTTTGACGAGGAAATGATCATCGTACTTCAAACGCTGGCAAACCAAATTGCAGCCGCAATTCAAAATACGTCCGTAACGGAAGAGGAGCAAGTTTCCAGTGCAAGCGCGGATCGTATCTATCGCTTAGCAGTCACGATTGCGCAAGCGAGTTCCGAAAACGAAGCGATCGAGGCAACAAGTCGAGCCATCCGCGAAGCACGACATCCCTTCATCATCCTGCGAACAGGGATCGAGGAAAGCGAAATACTAATTTCTTCGAATCCATACGCGGATATGAAGCCAAATCTACCGGGTACTGTTTTCGTGTCGGACCACGATATCCAGGTGCAATTGAGCGGCCCGCTTCTCGTCAATGATGTGAACCGCGATACCAATTCGCCCGCCGAGTTGGTCAAGCTGTTGAAACTCAACGGAGCACAAAGCGGATTGATTCTCCCCGTCATCGTGGATGGGCAAACCACCCACCTGCTGATTGTCGGCGAAATCCCCGGCCAGCCTCTAACCAGCGCCACAGTGCGCCCATTCATCAGCATTCCAGATGTTCTATCTTCCACTCTGGCGCGCATCAAGCTTCTGTCTGATAGTCAGGCAAGGATATCGGAAATGGACGCGTTGATGACGATCAACCGAGCCATTCTATCAACAAACGATATTCAGGGTTTTTATGCCGCACTGCAGGAACAGATCTCGCGCGTCGTTGGGGATTGCAGTTTCCTGGTGGCTCTATATGACGGCAAGACGAATTCGATCCAGATCCCATTCATCTACGAAGAAGGACGGATCTCTTCCATCGAAACATTCCCTCTTGGAGAGGGTCTTACTTCCATTCTTATCCGTACGCGACGCCCCTTATTGCTTGTGGAAGACACGGAACGGCAGGCACAGGCGTTGGGTGCAAAAATTCAAGGCAAGCCGGCCAAGTCCTGGTTGGGGGTTCCATTGCTGATCGGAGGCGAAGCAATCGGAGCGCTTGTTATTCAAGATGCCGACACCGAAAAACGCTTCAATGACCGCGACTTGAATTTTATGGTGGATGTTTCACGCCAGGCATCCGGCGTGATCCACAATGTGCGTCTGCTAGAACAAAGCCGCCGCACCACTCTGCAGTTACAGACCGCGGCCGAGATCGCACGCGACATCAGTGGTTCGCTCAATCTGGACGAACTGCTATTGCGCGCCGTCAATTTGATCGTCGAACGTTTCCGCTTCTACCACGCAAGTGTTTTCCTAATCGACCCACATGGTGATTTCGCAGCCATCCGTGAAGCCACCGGCGAAGCCGGCGCTCAACTAAAACGCATCGGTCATAAACTTGGCGTTGGTTCCAAATCCATCGTTGGCTATGTTACCGGCCGAGGCGAGACGTTGGTGGTTAACGACACAATGAAGGATGCTACATACTTTGCCAATCCATTACTCCCCGACACACGCTCGGAATGCGCCATTCCCCTTAAAGTTGGAGAGCGTGTACTTGGCGCGCTGGACGTGCAGAGCGCAACACCGTTTGCTTTTACCGAGGAAAACCTGAGAACGCTGGAAATTCTTGCGGATCAGTTGGCTGTTGCCGTGGTGAACACTGAACTGTTCGCGGATTCGCAGGAACACCTTTCCCAGCATCGACTTCTTCACCACATCACTACGTCCGCAGCATCGGGCACCACACTGGAAGAGGCGCTTGAAACGACCGTGAAAGGCCTTCAGGTCACCCTTGGCGGCGACCGCGTGGCGATCTTGCTGGCGAATCGTGATAAGAGAATACTCGAGACAAGAGCTTCGGTCGGGTATTCAGATGATACAAGCCATATCACGATTCGCTTCGATCAGGGCATGACAGGCTGGGTGGCTACGCATCGCCGCCCTCTGCGAATCGATGACGTGACTAATGACCCGCGATATATCGAGGTCAGTTCCAACACACGCTCCGAATTGGCGCTGCCTTTGCTCTATCGCAACGAATTGCTTGGCGTGCTCAATGTGGAGAGCGAACAGATTGCGGCATATACCGAAAACGATGAGGAAATGCTTGGAACGCTGGCAGGCAGTCTCGCCGCCGTGATTGCGAACGCCCGTCTGCTTGACCAGATCCGCCGACAGGCGGAGCGTGAGCGATTGCTGTACGATGTCACCAGCAAGATCCGTCGTTCCACCGATGTCCAAACCATCCTTGCCACTACTGCAAGCGAGATCACCAAAGTGATTGGCGCCAAGGGCACCCAAATACGCCTCACCCCGCCTGTCATCGAAAACGCAAACGGGAGAGATGAGTAATGCTGGGCGAAACCTTCTTCGAGCGTTTGCTTGTTCGCTTAAAGGGTAACTTCATCGTGGCCGGAGTTTTTCTGGCGCAATTGATGGCACTCCCGGGCGCTGTGCTGGGTTGGGTCTCAATTCAGATTAACGCTGACTTCTCCGATGCCCAACTGAGGCAGATCTTTTGGATCACCCCCGTTTCCATCTTTATCGTCAACCTTGCCTTGATTGGCATTACATGGGTCTTGACACAAAATGCACGGCGGCGCCTGATCAAGGTGCTTGAAAATCCGGGTACGGTGGAAGACATCACAGAATCTGCCCCAGCCTGGCGGGAGGTGTCGAGCATTGCCTGGCGATATGGATTGATCGCTGCTCCACTCACATTCGTCGCGGGAATCCTGCCAGGGGCGGCGTATTTTTATTTCAGCCGTATTGCCAACCTCGACCAGTTTATATATTTAAACATCGGCGGGTTTGTGGCCGTTATCGCGATGGTGATTTTCACAACCGTCATCATCGAAAGCGTACTGTTTCCCGCAAGAAAACTGCTCCTTCCAAAAGAGATCGAAACCCAACTCAAGGAAATTCGCGGAGCACCCATCGGGCTGAAGTTGGGCGTTATCGCGTTGGGAATCGTTCTGATCGGCATTCTAATGGTAGCCCCGATCGGATACCACCAGATCGTTCGCGCAACCATCAACATTTTTGATCCGGCACAAATTGTCCGCAATCTGCAAATCCGGCAAACACTGCAGGTGCAGTCATTGTTGGTCAGTGCTGGAACCCTGACCCTGAGTCTGATATTAATCTACGCGGTCTCGCGTTCCTTGACACGCCCGATCCGCTCCATGGTAGATACTTTCCGCACCGTGGAACAAGGCAACCTATCGATCCGTGCAGATGTAGCCGCAACCGATGAAATCGGCATGCTGGCGATCCACTTCAACAGAATGCTAACTCGCCTTGAAACGCTGCAAACGTCGCTGGAAGAGCAGGTGAAAGAGCGCACCGACCAATTGGAGGCGATCAATGAAGTAGGCCGAGCGGTTAGCGCGATCCTGGACCCGGACGAATTGATCGAAAAAGTTGTAAACTTGATCACCGACCGGTTTGGCTATTACTATTCTGCCCTTTTTCTGATCGACGCATCCGGGCGTTGGGCTGAATTGCATGCCGCCACTGGAGAAGCCGGCCGGGTTCTCAAAGAATCAAAACATCGTCTTGAGGTGGGTGGGAAAAGCATGGTAGGCACCGCCATCCAAAGCAGACGAGCCCGCATCGCCCTGGACGTGGGAGCGGAGTCGGTCCGTTTCGACAATCCCCTACTCCCGTACACCCGATCCGAAATCGCTCTCCCGCTCGCCGTTGGCGATCGCACCCTAGGCGCGTTGGATGTGCAATCTACCAAGCAGTCGGCGTTCACGCAACGAGACATTGAAACCTTGCAAAACATGGCAAATCAAGTGGCGGTTGCCATCGAAAACGCCCATCTTTTCCAGGAAACACGTGCGCGCCTTGAGGAATTACAAGCTGCTCAGCGTCAGTACCTTCAAGAAGCATGGACATCCATTGCCCGGCAAGAGAATACCGAATACACACTTGGCGAATTAACCGAACAGGAAAGTAAACTCAATGTGAACCTGACCCTTCGCGACCAGATCATCGGCGAGATCTCACTCGCCGGAGATACAAGCTGGTCCACGGAGGAACGCGCCTGGATCGAAGCAGTGGCAACCCAGGCTGCCATCGCGCTCGAAAATGCACGACTGCTCGATCAAAGTCAAAAGAACGCAGCCTACGAGAAGATGATTGCAGAAATCACCAGCAAGATATGGTCATCCAGCTCCATCGACGGCATCTTGCAAACTTCCATTCGAGAACTGGGCCGAGCCTTGAACGCTATTGAAGCGGTAATCGAGCTCGGCACGGATGAAAACGAGGCCTGAAAGCGCAGACCATGGCGAATAGCAGACCAAACACCAACAACGAAAGCTTTGAGTTCTCCATTGAGCACTGGCAGGACCGCTTTGTGCTGGGCGTGCTTCGCGCAGCTGCAGTATTCGGTTTTGTTTCGATCATCGGCATATTCATTGACCCAACCACTACCGGCGCATTGCGAGCGATATATACGTCCGTATATGCATTTCTGTTAGTGATTATATTCGCGCGCGTTCCGTATTTGTTCCGCGCCGGTTTCATCCTTGTCGCAGGATATGTTCTGGGAATTATAGAAATGGGGGGAGGCGGCCTGGTCGGCGCAGCCAGACTGTATTTCCTTTGCACTGTAATCATTATTAATCTGCTTATCTCTTATCGCGCCAGTTTGTACGCGATGGGAGTGATCACCCTGACCTATGCGATCGGCGGGTTCTTGATGCTGCGCGGAATTTATCAACCCAGTCTTGACATTGCAACGATTGGCACCGCAACCGATTGGGTATCCAGCGGTACCACTTTCATTTTCCTTTGCGCCACCGTAAACATCGCCATTAACATGCTGAAAACGGAATTTGAGAAGGCTTATGATAGTGGAAACTTCATGCTGCAGGAATTGCGCCTAAACCGCAAATCGCTTGAAGAGCGCGTTACGGAAAGAACAGCCGCGCTCGAAAAACGAACGGTCCAACTGGCTGCAGCAAATGCCACATCGCAGAGCATTTCAACAACCAAAGAGATTGGGGAACTCCTTCCTGTGGCAGCGCACGCCATTGGACAGCACTTTGGTTATTACAACGTCGGTATCTACCTGACCGACGAGCAAAAGATCTATGCCTTCCTGCTGGCTGCTTCTTCTGAAAACGGAAAACAAATGCTCGCCCGCCAACACTCCGTTACGCTATCCGATGAGGGGGTGTTACAAAAAGCGGTATATTCGCGCAGCCCACAGGTTTCACAAAGACTTTCGGAAGAAACGGTTCGACAGGAAAGCCCCGAACTCCGCCTTACGAAAGCACGCGCAACACTCCCTTTGATCGCACGGGACCGGGTAATCGGCATAATCGACATGCATTCCACCGATCCGGATGCGTACCAGCAACCCGAAATTGAGACGTTGAAAATCGTAGCGGAACAACTTAGTCTGGCGATCGAAAACGCCAGATTGTTTGCTGACATGGAAGCCATCATCCAGCAATTTCAACAGACCAGCGACACACGAGCAATACTATCCTGGTCTGAGATCGCCAGCCGGAAAATCTCGGCGTATCAATATACACCGCTTGCTGTTCAAAAACTTGGCGCCCCCCCGGAGCGACGTGAAGACAGTGGAGGGCTGGCGATCCCAATCCGCTTACGCGGTCAGGGGATTGGAAGAATCTATCTCAAGCGAAAAAGCGGGACCGCAGCCTGGTCAACTCAAGAGCAGGCCATGGTGGAAGAGGTCGCCACCCAGATCGGTTTGGCGCTTGAAAATGCCCGCCTTCTGGATGAAGCTCAAACCCGCGCATCGCGCGAACAATTGCTCGGAAATATTGCTGCACGCATCAGCGCCGCAGTCGACGTGGAAGCTATTTTACGAACCACTGCACAGGAGATCGGCAAAGCTCTCGGCGATGCAGAGGTCACAATGCAATTAAATCCCACAAGAATGGATTCTTAGGGCATGTGGTTTTCATCTTTTCCCCGTGTGATCAACCCGCATACGGACGATGAAGCGGCCATTCGAACACTGGTCATTCGCGTCCAGGGTTTGATATTGCTAGCAGTGATCGGTGTCGGATTCGTCATCGAAAGCAATAAAATCGTTGCCTTCTCGCTGGCCGCCATCTTGATCGTCTCTTTCGTATTGGCCTTAAGAGGCATTGTATCCCCCGGCCAAATCCTTACTCCCATTGCCACCGGCGCGGTCAGCGTTATCTTTATGATAAACGGCAACGGGATCCACGACATTGCCATCATCGGCCTGGCAGGCTCGATCGTTGTAGCTGGTTTATTCCTCGGAGCCCGCGGAACGACAACCGCAACAGGTATTGTGATCGCCATCATTCTCGCGATTGGTGGAGCAGAAGTCACCGGGCTTTTCAAAGCCCACCCAGTGCTTCAGCCGTACGCGGAGGAGCTGGTCGTAAGCGGTATTTTGTTTTTAGCCATTGGCCTGAGCTTGCAAACCACGCTGAACCGCTTAAAAAATGTGGCAGCAAAAGCCCGCGAAAATGAGCACCAGCAAATCGTGGCAAATCGAGACTTGCTTGAGTTGAAGAAGACTCTCGAGGCTCGCGTTGATGAACGAACATTCGACCTTGAAAAGAGAGCCGCCCAGCTCGAAACGATCTCCAAGGTGGCACGCTCTATCTCGTCGATTCAGGATCTGGAACGCCTGCTGCCTGCCGTCACCATGGTGGTTAGCGAACAATTTGGGTTTTATCACGCCGGCATCTTCCTATTGGATGAGCGGGCAGAGTTCGCAGTTCTGGAGGCGGCAAACAGCGAAGGCGGTCAACGCATGCTAAAACGCGGACACCGCTTGCGCCTTGGCGCGACTGGCATCGTGGGATATGTGGCGGCACAAGGAGAGCCTCGCATCGCCCTCGACGTGGGCGCGGATGCTGTTTACTTCAACAACCCAGACCTGCCGAACACCCGCTCTGAGGTTGCCCTGCCCCTCAAAGCCGGCAATAACATCATTGGCGTACTCGACGTGCAAAGCACAGAGACAAACGCCTTCAAGACAGAGGACGTTGATGTTTTGAACATCCTCGCGAATCAGATCGCCATCGCCATTGAAAATGCCCGTCTATTCAGCCAGACGCGCAAGGCGTTGGCAGAATCTCAGAGTATTTACGATGAATACATCAAGCGTGAGTGGTCCCGGTTTGGGCGGCGGGTTGGCACAATCGGTTTTGCCTATGACGGCATCCGGACCGTTCCGATCTCAAACACGGCGGCTTCGGACGAACCGGGTACAACAACCATTCCGGTAAAGATCCGCGGGATGATCGTAGGCTCCTTGCAGATCCGCTCGAACAACCAATCTCGACAATGGTCGCAAGATGAACTTAATCTGGTGCGTGGAGCAGCAGAGCGCGCCGGCCTGGCGATTGAGAACGTACGTCTCCTCGATGAAGCCCAACGCCGCGCCGCAAAGGAACGTACGATCGGCGAGATCTCGTCACGCATTGCGGCTTCAATTGACATGAACGATATTATGCAAACAGCCGTCGAAGAGCTGGGGCGTGCCCTGCCAGGCTCCGAGATCGTTTTGCAATTCGAATCCGGGACGGAACGCGCGCAACAGGATAAATAACATGCTAAACGTTTTTAGGAATTTTTTCACGCCTCCCGTCTTCGATGATGATGAACAAACCCGTCTTGCTCGGGTCTTGATCCGCATTCTGCAGGCGCTTTACATCTTATTTCCTACGGCCCTGGCGATTGCGTTCATTAATCCATCCACATCCTCCTCGTTTTACACGATCGTTTCCGCCGTTATTTCCATCATTGCTACGATCCTGATCTGGACAACAAAAAGAGGATATATCAGAGCGTCGAGCATGGCGCTGGTAACCATGCTTGTCGTTTTTTCATTCATATCCGACATGCTCACCAACGGGGAACCACGGTCTATTTTTATCGTGTCTGGTGCTGCCGTGGTCGTAGGCGGTCTTCTGCTTGGCGCGCGAGGCGCATATATCACCGCGATCTTATTCAGCTTGAAACACATTGTTGTGCTGATCCTTGTCAACTCTGGCATTTACCGGTCTCCCGATACGATTCCTCTTCCAGGCCCGCTTGGAGATGGAATTAGCACAACGGTCGGCTATTTTATGATCGCAGTCATCTTCAGCCTGGCATCCAACAGCATGTACTCGGCATTGACCCGTGCCCGGGCGAGCGAAGCCGAGCTTTCTTCAAGCAATAAACAGCTTCAGGAGTTGACCCAAAACCTCGAGTCGCGCATTCTTGAGCGCACCAGCGAACTGGAAATCGCCAACAATGTAAGTCAAAAACGAGCCAGGCAATTCGAAGCGATCACCCGCGTGGCGCGTGATATTGCATCCACGCGAAATCTTGATGAACTGCTGCCCCTGGTCTGTAAATCAGTCTCTGAACAGTTCGGGTATTACCATGCCGGCATCTTTCTAAACGATACCGACAATCAGTTCAGCATTCTTCGCGCAGCAAACAGTCTCGGTGGACAGGCAATGCTTGCCCGCAATCACAAATTAAAGATCGGCGAACAAGGCATCGTGGGTTATGCAACCGGCAGCGGGACGCCGCGTATCGCGCTGAACGTGGGACAAGATGCGGTCTACTTCAACAACCCGGACCTGCCCGAAACGCGATCTGAAGCGGCCATCCCGCTCAAAATAGCATCAAAAACGGTTGGCGCACTGGATGTTCAAAGTTCGGAAGCAAACGCCTTCAGTGTCGAGGATATCGAAACGTTATCCCTGCTTGCCGACCAGGTTAGCCTGGCCATTGACAACGCAAGGCTGTACGAATCCGCCATCGAATCACTGGAACAAAGCCAGGTTCAATACCGCCGCTATCTCAGAGAGGAATGGTCACGCCTGACTCAAGAGACTGAATTGGTTGGCTATCGCTACTCGCCGAGCGGCAGTGAACCGCTGGCAAGCCCGGTCTCCCTCGGCGACGCAGGCAAGGTTGCCTTACAAGGACAGATCTATCAACACGAGGGAGCCCAGGCCAGCGACACGGCCGAGTTGGCGATCCCGGTCCGTCTGCGCGGCGAAGTGATCGGAGTGCTGAATGTTTCCACCCCAGGCCATCACGCGTGGTCAGATGATGATATCGACATTGCTGAAGCAGTATCTGAGCGCCTGGCATTAGCGCTCGAGAATGCTCGCCTCTTCGAGCAAACCAACCGCCGCGCCGAACGCGAACGCATCGTCTCTGAGATCGCATCCAAGATCGGCGGCAGCATCCGCATCGAGAGCCTGCTCGAAACAACCGCGCAGGAATTAAGCCAGGCGCTAAATGGGTCTGAAGTATTGATCCAACTTCAGTCGGTGAACCAGGCCGGAGGTGCGGCATGAACCGATTCCTTTCCTGGTTGCGCGGGCTAAGAAACATATCCCTGCGGTCAAAATTGATCTTCGCCAATATCGCCCTGGCAACACTCGCCATCCTTTTAATAGGCGTCTTATCCCTGTCAATCGCCAGCCAATCCAACACCTACCTCTCCGAACAGTTCAGCCAGAGCGAACGTCAGCGCGCTGAAAGCAGCCTTAGCGGATCCGCCGAACGATATGCACGCGACCTGAATGAGTTCTTTGCATCCATTGAAACATCCATGACGATCCTCGGCAGCAACTTGACCGGCGTGTTCGCACAGGAGGAGTTGATCGGCGAAGGCAAGAACTGGGACGCGCGGACCCAATTAATACTCCT